>JBIIHZ010000064.1:0-8159 GCA_044235265.1 Candidatus Sericytochromatia bacterium | reverse complement strand
TGCGATCGTCACGCTCGGGCCCCGGGGCGCCGTCGTGGCGGCCGAGGGCGAGCGATGGCGCGTGTTGCCGCCGCCCGTCTCGGCGCCGCTCGATCGAACGGGCTCGGGTGATGCCTTCCTGGCCGGGTTCCTGGTCGGACTCCGGCGAGGGTTGCCCATCCGGGGGGCCTCCATCCTGGCGGCCGCCGCCGGGGCCGCCCAGGCCCAGCTACAGGGCGCCGGCCACATCCGGCTCGAGGCTCTCGAGCGGCTTGCCGGGCAGGTCCGCGTCGAGCAGCTGGGGCGCTGAGGGTTTCTCGTCCTTCGGGCCTCCGAAGAGGTTTCCGATGCCCTTGAAGATGGCGCCGATGCCGTCTCCGATCCCCTGCCCCACGGCGGCGACACCTCCGACGACGGCCCTGGCGATGCTGACCACTCCGTTCCCCGCGTCGGAGAGCCCCTCACCGATCCGGTCCACTCCCTGCTTGAGGTTCTGACCGACGACCTCCGGGAAATCGACGAGGGTGGGACGTTCGTCCTCCGGGGCCCCGTCCCGGCCGCCGAAGAGCGAGCGGATCCCGCGGACGGCGGTGTTGAGCAGCAATCCTGGTATCGGCAGGATGGGTGCTCCGAGGGTCTGGAGGATCCCCACGGGCAACTTCCCGAGCCCCACCGTCACGTCCACTCCGGCTCCGCCGCCGACTCCCGCGGCGGCCTTGCCCCCGAGTCCGACCGAGATCGCCCCGTCCCGGACGTCGATCCGGGCGTCGGCCCCCGCGCCGAGGCCTGCGAGCGCCTCAAGGCGTCCTTTCAGGCCCACGCGGACCAGGCCGAGCAGCGAGACCTCGCCGGCCCCCTGCGTCTTCGTCCAGGCCCCGGAGCTCGTATCGAGCCCGGCTCCGACCCCGAACGAAGGCAGGCCGAGGGAATCCATGCCCACGTGGAACCGGCCATCGGCCCGGTGGCGCGTCCCGACCGCCGCTTCGCCCTCGACCGCGGCCCGGACGTCCAGGGCCTGCGAGATCTGGACCTGCGCGGCCGTCACGTCGTGCACGCCGACCAGGGCCTCGGCGACGGCCGTCCCCCGGGCGGAGAGGTTGCGGGCCGTCGAGACGATTTCCCCTTCCGCCGCTGCGCGGGCGATCGCCACGCCCTCGCCGCTCGTCAGACCCGACACGCGGATCTCCGGGCCGATCGTCACCGTGCCCGCCACCGTCGCGCGGATGCGGGCGGCAGCCTCGGCCAGGAGCATACCCTGGGCTCCCATCACTCCCGGGGCGAGGACCAGGCGATCGGCCGCGAGGGCCCGGGCGGCGCCCTCCACGGCGAGTCCCGCGGCGGCTGCCAGTTCGAGGTCCCTGGCCGGGCGGAGGCGGGCGGCGACCATGCCCCCGAGGCGCCCGTCGGCGCTGGCGATGGCGAGCCCCTCGTGGGCCTTGAGCGTCGGCTCCGAGGTGGTCTGGCTGGCGCTGCCCAGCTGGACTCGGCCACCATTCGCCAGCGGCAGGGCTCGGGCCTCGACGGCTCGCTCCGGTCGCGGAGCCGGCTGCCCGGAGGCACGACCGGCGAGCTGTCGGAGTCGCTGGCTGCGCTCGTGTGAGAGCATGGTCGGGAGTGGCTCGGTCACAGTCGTCTCCCCTTCTCCCCCCGGAGGACCCGCTTGTTTCATCGGAGGGTAACCCCGGATCCGGGTAAAGCAGGGCATAATCATGGGCGAAGGTTGAATGAAATTTTGACGATGTCGACGCGCCAGTTCCTCCCCGTCGCGGGGCTTCCCCCCTTCCTGGCCCGCCGCGGGGCCGGGCACCCTGATTTTCAGACTCTCGCCGTCGAGCTCTGGCCCCGACCCTCTCGCCGGCAGACGGAGTGGTGGCGCCGGCGAGAGCGAGTCGAGCTCCCGCTGCCAGACGGGGATCATCTCCTGGGCTGGTTGCATCGCCAGCCCGGTCGATCTCCGGACGAGGCCCCCCTGGTCATTCACGCCCACGGGCTCGGGTCCCATGCGGATGCCCCGCTCATGCAGGGTGTCAGCTTCAAGGCCCATGCGGCCGGGTTCCACACCCTGCGTCTCAACTGGCGGGGTGCGGGAGGCTCCGAGAACCTGGGAACCCGTTTCACCACGGGGATGGGGCACGCCGACGTGACCGCCGTCGTGGCGGCGTGCCGGAGACTCGGATTCGAGCGCATCTACTGGAGCGGTGTCTCGCTGGGCGCCAGCATCCTTCTCAATGCCCTCTCACGCGGGGAGGATCTGCCCGGAGTGAGGGGAGCCGTCGTCTTCTCGTCTCCCCTGGCCTTCGGGGCCGTGAGTCGCTCGCTCGCCACCCGCCGTAACGTCGTGTACGACACCTGGTTCGTCTGGCGTTTGAAGGCCCTGCTGCGCCGGTACGTCCGCCAGGGCAAGGGAGGCGAGCGGTACCGGTCCGTGCTCGGTGAGTTGCGGCGCGTGCGAACCGTCTTCGACTTCGATGACCGGATCACGGCTCCCGTCTCGGGATTCGAGACGGCCGACGACTATTACCGGGCCGCCAGCCCGGGCCCGCATCTGGCAGCCATCCGCGTGCCGACCCGTCTGGTGCTTGCTGCGGACGATCCCTTCGTTCCTCTCACGGACCAGCTTCCCTACCTGGAGGCGCTGCCGGAAGACCATCCCCTGTCATGGACGATCACGTCCCGCGGAGGTCATGTCGCATTTTTAGGGGCAAGGCCTGACGAGGCCTTGCCCTGGGAAGATGCCTGGTGGGCCGAGAATCTGGTGGTCCGGGCCGTGCTGGCCTGGGAAGCGGGTGACGGTTCCGGCGCGCCGCGCGAGCCCTGAGCGATCAGAGCGACGCGGGCACTTCGACGAATCGCGTCGGAGACATCTTGCTGTCGAGATAGTAGGTGGTCATCGCCCCGTCGACCCGCATGGCCGACAGTTCGTGGCTCCTGGAGGACCAGCGCACCACGTGACTCTGGTAGCCTTTCTCGAAGCTCTGGACATCGAAGAGGTACACGATGGGGGTTCCCTTGCCCGAGGCATGCTTCATGGCGCGTGTCAGATACTCTTCGGCACTGGCGGGCTGAGGCACCAGTTCACGGCGGTGTTTCTGGAAGTGGACCTCGAGATTGCCCTCGGCCGTGAGCTGGACGGCTGGTCTGGGGGCCCACTCACCGTTCGGTGCCGCGGCTCGTTCGCGCGCCACCAGGTCCACCTGCTCGGAGGTGAGCCGCAATCCCAGGCGATTCACGGCGGCCACGAAGGACTTGCGGTCCGTGGGGGCCTTGCCCTGGGCGAGAACCGCGGCAGAGCCGCTCGAAGGTACGGCGGGTGCGAGGCCGCAACCCGTGAACCCGGTGAGGGCGAGGACCATCAGGACGGCGAAACGGACGGACATCGGGGCTCCTTTCGGGTGACCGAGGAGCTTGTCCGTCCTGCGCGACAGGATCTTGCTAAAACCCGGGAAAATTCAGGTTAAGTCTCGTTCACGATCGCATGAGGCCTCAGGTTGCATCGCCGGATTCAGCGACAGGTGGCTCGGCTTCGGCCAGTCGCGCCTCGATCTCCAGCAGCTCGTCGAGTCGCTCGAGGAGGTTTTCCATCTTGGTCGTGACGCGGGTGCTGAAGGCCAGGGACATGCCCTGGACGGTATCCCCGAGAGCTGGCGAGTTCTGGTCCGGTTCGGCGGGCGTTTCTCCGGACGGGGTCGAATTTTCCATCATTTTGGTGTCTTTCGTCATCTCGGCACGCGCGACTCGTCCTATACCCTGGCATAGGGGGGAATCACCCTGGGTACAATGTGCTCATTCGACCGGAGGTTGAACGGATTCGCTCATGGACGTGAAGCAACGCTTGCTCGAGGCTGCCAAGACCACGGACGGGGTCGAGACCTGCTCGTGGGAAGAAATTGTGGCGGCCCTCGAGGCGGGGTCGGACGACATCATCGCGACCGTCGACTGGATCCTCGAAAGCGGTGAGCCGCTCCGACAGGAGCTCATCCTGGATGCGTTGCTGACGTCGGATCGGTTGCGCTATTTCAACCCCCGAGGTCATGAAAAGTGGCCCGCAGGCACCGATCTTCCTCTGGTGAGTGGCCTCCCGGGGCGGGTTGCCGAGGGGCCTCGCCTCGAGAGCATGGCGCTCGACGCCTTCAAGCGTCTCTTTCTCGATGGGGGCGGCATCGCCCTGATTCCCAACGCACTCCCGCCGGAGGACTGACCGGTCTTGGCCCGCTCCCGTCGCGAGGCTTCCCGTTCGAGGCGCCTGGGTCGTCTCATCGCGTTCTTCGTGGTGGGCTCTCTCCTGGGGGCCCCCGGGGGCATCTGGCTGGCCCGGCAGTGGCTCGAAGCGTCCTTTCCGGCGACCCCTCTCACGCCTCTCCGTTCCCCCGGCCCGGTTACCACCGGGCCGCGGCCCGATCCCGGACACCGGGCTTACAACCTGCTCCTGCTCGCCTCCGACGCCACGGGGACCCGGGGACGGCGCTCCCTCGACGCGAACACGGACACGCTCCTGCTCGTGAAGGTCGATGAAGGCTCCAGGTGCCTGGAGGCCATGTCCATTCCTCGCGACACCCGGGTTCCCATCGAGGGGCATGGCCAGTTCAAGATCAATGCCGCCAATGCTTACGAGGGCGCGGACCTCGCCTGCGCGACCGTGTCGAAGTTGCTCGACGTTCCTGTTCATCGGTATGCACTCGTCAGCCTGCAGGTGGTCCGGGACGTGGTCGATGCGCTCGGGGGGATCGAGGTGACGGTGCCCCGTCGGATGCGCTACCGGGACCGGACGGGGGGCCTGGAGATCGATCTGCGGCGAGGGCGTCAGCACATGGATGGGGCCACGGTCGAGGGGTTCCTGAGGTTTCGCCATGATTCCCAGGGGGATATCGGCCGGGTCCAGCGCATGCGGAATTTCGTGGAAGAGGTGCTCCCCCAGCTGGCCACTCCTGCGACGCTCCTCAAGGTAGGAGACGTGTGGCAGGCGATCCACGCCCACATCGACACCGATCTGTCCGCGACCGATGTTCTGCGGCTGGCACGCTGGCTGGCTCAGCTGGACGAGCGTCCCCGTCTCGAGATGCTTCCCGGGATCGACCGCCAGATCGATGGCCTGTGGTACTGGGTACCTGCCAGGAGCAGGGCCAGGGAACTCGCGCGAGCGCTGTTCGTGCTCGAAGAGCAAGACCCCACTGGTCCGGTCGAGGCGGCCAGCGGGGTCGAAACGAGCCCGGAATGACGGTGGAAAATCAGTCGAGATAGAACGACGTGACGACCTTGTGCTTTTCCTGGGCGTACTTCACCGAGTCCATGAGCGTGTGACTGCTGTGGTACAGGAAGCAGATGAGTTGCTGGCAGGAATCGATGATCTCCTGGTTGCACATCTGCGAAGCCTGGGCCAGCGTGAGCAGACGGCGCTCGCTGTGCTCCCGGACGTTGGGGAGGTTGCCGAGCAGTTCCTGGCTCTCGGCCGACTGCTGGGCGAGGGTCTGCGGCAGCACGACCATCAGGCTCTGGGGATTGGCCCGGCAGACGCCCTTGATGACGGCCGAGTTGGTGCCCGCGGCGCCCGAGGTGATGAGCGTGTTTCCGGTGAGCGCCAGGGCGTAGGACAGCATCTCGATGAGCTGCTGGTGAGTCAGCGAGATGTGTCGGGTGCCGAGGATGGCAACCTTCTTGGAGCCCGACGACTGGATGGTCTGCAACTCGGCCATGAACGCGTCCATGGTCTGCGGCGGAGTGGTCACGTTGACGTCCATACGGGTCGGTGATTTCCTCAGTTGTACGGGGGATCCGGCTGGTGGGCGTGGAGTTTCGAGGGGAAATCCCTCGACGTCGGTCGCGCTCTGGGATAGAGTGGCTGATTCCTTCGCATGAAGGCTAGCATGGCTTTCTTGATTCCTGCAAGGAGACCCGATGTCCCTTCTCAACGCGGCCCAGCAGGCTGCAGTCGATCACGAGGGAGGGCCCCTCCTGGTCCTGGCCGGGGCCGGATCGGGCAAGACGCGCGTCCTGACGCACCGGATCGCGCGACTCATCGAGCAGCGGAGTGCCCGACCTCACGAGATCCTGGCCGTCACCTTCACCAACAAGGCGGCCCGGGAGCTGCGCGAGCGCCTCGAGGTCCTGCTGACGACGGTGCCCGGTGTCCCCGCCGCGGCCCTGCGGGGCATGTGGGTGGGGACGTTTCACTCCCTGTGCGCGCGGCTGCTGCGCCTCGAGATCGAGTGTCTGGGCGGGCCCTATGGCCGGAATTTCGTGATATACGACGATTCCGAGCAGGCGGCCGTCGTCCGGGAGATTCTCAAGGCGCTGGCGATCGACGATCGGGTCCACACGCCACGGAGCGTCCTTTCCACCATTTCCGCCGCCAAGAATCGCGGGCAGGATGCCGGGGCCTTCGCCAACGCGGCCCGTACCTACCAGGCCCAGCAGATCGCCGAGGTCTTCTCGCGGTACCAGCGGGAGCTGGCCCGTCAGAATGCCCTGGACTTCGACGATCTGCTGAGTCTGGCGGTGCAGGTGCTGGAGCGCGACGGGGACGTGCTGGCCCGTTACCAGGCCAGGTTCAAGCACCTGCTGGTGGACGAGTACCAGGACACCAATCCGACCCAGTACCGGCTGGTCTCGCTGCTCGCGGCGGGTTCCCGGAACCTCTTCGCCGTCGGCGACGTGGATCAGAGCATCTACTCGTTCCGGGCGGCGGATTACCGGATCATCCTGCAGTTCCAGCAGGATTTTCCGGACGCCCGGGTCATCACCCTGACGGAGAACTACCGCTCGACGGCCCCCATCCTCGAGGCGGCCAACGCGCTGATCGCCCACAACGTCGAGCGGCCTCCCAAGGATCTGTGGACCCGTCAGCAGGGCGGGGAACCTCTCCTCGTGCGTGCGGCCGACGACGATCGCCAGGAGGCGGACTGGGTCGTGGAGAACCTGCGTGAGCAGGTCTCGCAAGGAGTGGCATGGTCGGACGTGGCAATCCTCTACCGGACCAATGCCCAGTCCCGTCTCTTCGAGGAAGCGCTGATGCGCTGGGGCGTGCCGTACCGACTGGTCGGGGGCCTGCGCTTCTACGATCGCAAGGAGGTCAAGGATGCGCTCGCTTACCTGCGTCTGGTGTTCAACGCGTCGGACGATGCTGCCTTCCTCCGGGCCATCCACGTGCCGCGGCGCGGGATCGGTGCGGCGACCCTCCAGCGTCTGAAAGACCTGAGCCGGGCCCGCGAGGTCTCCTTGCTCGAGGCCGTCTGGGGGCTCGATCCGGGCATGCTCACCGCCCGCGCCAGGCAGGGTCTGGAAGCGTTCGGGCGCTGTCTGCGAGATCTGACGGACGCCGCCGCGGAACTCCCGGTCTCCGACCTGCTGGAGCGGGTACTCTCGGACACGGGGTTGCTGGCCGAGGTCGAGAAGGACGGTTCGCCCGAGGGGCGCGCGCGACTCGAGAACCTCTCGGAACTCGTCTCGGTCGTCCGGCAGTTCGAGGAAACGAGTGACGAGACGGGACTCGAGGCCTTCCTGACCCAGATCGCCCTGGTGTCGGACCTGGATCAGGCGGCGGACGGGAACGCGGTGACCCTGATGACCCTGCATTCTGCCAAGGGTCTCGAGTTCCCGGTCGTCTACCTCACGGGCCTCGAAGACGGCCTGTTCCCGCACCGTAGAACCTTCGATCGCCCCGAGGAGCTCGAGGAGGAGCGGCGCCTCTGCTACGTGGGTATCACCCGGGCGCGAGCGCGACTGTCGCTCAGTCATGCCGCGAGGCGGATGGTCTTTGGCCAGACCCAGGCCAGCATCCCTTCACGGTTCCTGGACGAACTGCCTGCTGGCATCCTGCGTCACGAGGGAAGTCCCCGGATCGCGTTGATGGAGCGTGAGGTCTCCTTCCGCGAGCGACGGTCGCAAGAATACGTTACATGGGCCCAGGATTGGGGCATGGAAAGCGCGGGTCGAGACCGCCCGCGTTCCGGCGTCAGTCGTGAATCTGGTGATCCGGGCGTGATATCAGAGCGTTTTACCGTCGGAGAGTCCGTTCGCCATGCAAGCTTCGGCCTCGGGGTGGTGGCTCGGATCATCGGTTCCGGAGAGAAGGCCTGCGTCGCGGTCGTCTTTCCAGGACTGGGGCAAAAGATTCTCGATCCGCGTTTCGCCCCGCTGGAACGTGTCGGTGACTGAGGGTCGCCCGGGCACAGGGAGGGTATCGT
>JBIIHZ010000063.1:0-8181 GCA_044235265.1 Candidatus Sericytochromatia bacterium | reverse complement strand
CGCGCAGTTCCTTGAACCCCGCGCGGGGCAGGATCTGTTCCTGCACCTCTGGGACGTCCAGAACGAGCAGATGGACCGCGCCGACTACTCGATCTGTGCCTCGGAGCGCCAGCGCGACATGTGGCTCGGGCGTTACTGCGCGCTCGGGCGGTTGCGGCCCGAGATCTTCCGCGATGATCCCTCCTTCCGCAAGCTCGTCGACGTCGTGCCCTTCGGCGTGCCCGATGCTCCCCCGGTTGCCACCCGGCCCGCCATGCGCGGGGTGATTCCGGGCATCGGTGCCGAGGACCGGATCCTCCTCTGGGGGGGAGGCGTCTGGAACTGGTTCGACCCCCTGACCGTCATCCGGGCCGTCGCCGTCCTCTCCGGGCGCCGTTCCGACGTGAAACTCGTATTCATGGGCGTGAAGCCGCCGAGTCCCGAGTTGCCCGAGATGGAGATGACGGCCCGGGCGATCGCCCTCTCGGACGAGCTGGGCCTGACGGGGCGGCACGTCTTCTTCAACCACGACTGGGTGCCCTACGATGAGCGCCATAACTACCTGCTCGAGGCGGATCTCGGCATCTCGAGCCACTTCGATGCCATCGAGACCCGGTTTTCCTTCCGGACTCGCGTCCTCGATTACATGTGGGCCGGGCTGCCCATCGTCACGACCGAGGGAGACTCGATGGCCGAGCTGGTCCAGCGCGAGGGCCTCGGCCGCGTGACGCGTTACGGGGCGGTCGAGGACTGGATCACGGCGATCGAGGATCTGCTCGACCATCCGGAGACCCGCGGGGCGATGCGCGAA
The DNA here is from genome assembly GCA_044235265.1 of Candidatus Sericytochromatia bacterium. Lineage (GTDB taxonomy): Bacteria > Cyanobacteriota > Sericytochromatia > S15B-MN24 > UBA4093 > JAYKJE01. Next base: position 7,391 of record JBIIHZ010000063.1, on the reverse strand, counting down.
CGGGTGCGGGTAGCGGCCGAGCGGTTCCGGTGGTCCCGGGTCGCGGCCCCGCTCGTGACCTACTGCCAGAATCCCTGGGTCTTGCCCCCTCCCCTCTGGTCGGTCTCGGAGCGCTACGGGAAACGGCGCATGGCCGCTCCGGTCCAGCTCGTGGTGAAGGCGGCCCGGACCTTCCGCGCCGGGGGGATCGCCCTCGTCACCGAGAAGGGCCGCAAGGTGGTCCAGCGGGCGCTGCGCCGGCTCCGTCCGCGGACGGGAGAGCCCAGGACGTGAGCCCGTCCCGCCTGCTCGTCCTGACGGACGATCGCCTGGGTGCCCGGATGGCCGGACCGGCCATCCGGGCCAGCGAGATCGCCCGCGCGCTCGCGCCAGCAGCCCGCGTGACCCTTGCGAGCCTCCAGCCCGTCCGCGACTTCGAACTGCCCGGCGTCGAGGTCCGGGCGGTGGCACCGCGTGACCTGGCGGGGCTGGCGCGCGCCCACGACGTCGTGTTCGCGGGCGGTCTCCTCTTCGCCCAGCACCGCGTGCTCGTGCGCTCCGGGGCGGCGATCGCCCTGGATCTCTACGCCCCCTTTCTCCTCGAGGATCTCCAGCGCCTGCGCGGGCAGGGGGCCATCGGCCGCTACCTGTATCGCGAGCATCATGCGGGCCTGGCCTGGCAGATGCGTCACGCCGACTTCATGGTCTGCGCGAGCGAGCGCCAGCGGGATTACTGGCTGGGGCGGCTGTGTGCGCTCGGTCGGCTCGACCTCGAGGGACCGCGTGACGCCTCGGCCCGGGCCCTCCTCGACGTCGTGCCCTTCGGGATCCCGTCCTGTCCACCCGTGGCCGGGGAGCGGAGGCTGCGGGGCGTGCTCCCGGGCGTGGACGATCGCTCGATGGTGCTGCTCTGGGGCGGTGGCATCTGGGACTGGCTCGACCCGCTGACGCCCATCCGCGCGGCGGCTCGCCTGCAGGAGGCACATCCTGACCTGAAGCTCGTGTTCCTGGCAGGGCGGTCGCCCAATCCGGGTACCCCTGAGGGGGATCGGGCCCGCGAGGCCCGGGCGCTCGCCACCGAACTGGGCGTCCTCGGTCGGTCCGTCCACTTCCTGGACACGTGGGTGCCCTATGCCGAGCGCGGGAGCCTGCTGCTCGAGGCCGACTGGGGCTTCTCGGCCCACCACGAGCACCTCGAGACGCGCTTCTCCTTCCGCACGCGCCTTCTCGACTGCCTGTGGGCCGGCCTGCCGTTCCTGTGCACGGCGGGGGACTCGATGGCCGAGATGGCCCGGACGCAGGGGCTCGGGATCGCCCTGCCGGAGGCGGACGTCGAGGCCTGGATGGCCGCCCTGACCCGGACGGTGACGGACGGGGACTGGCGACCCGCCTGTGCGGGGCGCGTCCGAGAAGTGGCCGACGCGTTCACCTGGCCGCGTGTGGTCGAGCCGCTGGCCCGCTTCGTGGCCCGTCCCGACCGCACGGGGCCGGGGTCCCGGCTCGACTGGCCGGTGCTGCCCGGGTGGTCGGGGCTCGCGCTCAAGGCCGGTCTGAGTCTGGCGGGAGAAGGCCCGTCGGGGCTCGTCCGGCGCATCCGCCGCAAGATCGGGGTCCGGGGAGGAGCATCTTGACCGTGCCCGTCGGTGTCGTGGTGGTGACGTGGCACTCCGCGGCGACCATCGGGGCGTGCCTGGAGTCGCTTCCGGCCGGTGTGCCCGTCGTCGTCGTCGACAACGATTCTTCCGACGACACGGCTCAGCGCGTTTCGGCGGCGCGTCCGGAGGCCGTCTGGATTCCGGCGGGGGCGAACCTGGGGTTCGGGGCGGCGTGCAACCTGGGGGCTTCCCGCCTGCCGGCCCATGACCTGCTGTTCCTGAATCCCGATGCAGCGCTCGGACCGGGCACGCTCGAGGCCCTCCACGCGACGCTCCGGGCATCACCGTCGACGGGTGCGGTCGGACCTCGGATCGTGGGTGCGGATGGTCTCCCCGAGTGGTCCTGGGGCGAAGATCCCACCGTGCGGGACGAGTTCGTCCGTAGCCGTCGCGTGCGGCGCGGCGAGGTCCCGCCCGTACCGACCGGTCCGGTGGACTGGGTCACGGGAGGGTGCTGCCTCGTGCGGCGCGAGGCATGGGAAGCCGTTACGGGCTTCGATCCCGGGTACTTCCTGTATTTCGAGGATCTCGATCTGTGTCGGCGCATCCGCCAGGCCGGATTCACCGTGCTCGTCGTTCCCGAGGTCGAGGCGACCCACGTCCGCGGTCACAGCTCCGGCCAGGCCTCGCAGGCCGTGAAGCGGCATTACCGTGAGAGCCAGCGGCGTTACTATGCGAGATACGGGAGCTGGCTCGATCGGGTGATCGTGGGCCTCTACGCGCGCTGGCGGGCGGCCAGGTAAGCGTCCAGGGCGTCTTCCCAGGGCAGCATGGGGCGATCGCCGACCCATTCCCAGCGTCGCGACCGCATGACCGAGTACGCCGGGCGGGGGGCCGGACGCCCCAGTTCGGCCGTCGTCTGGGGAAGGACGTTCACGTTCATCCCCGTCTTCGTGAAGATGGCTTTCGCGAAATCGAACCAGGTGCATTCGCCCTGGCCGGACAGATGATACGTGCCGTAGGCCCGCGCCTCGACCAGGAAGGCCAGGCGGTGGGCCAGGTCCAGCGCCCATGTGGGGCCGCCGCGCTGGTCGGAGACGACCTTCAGCTCGGGGCGCGTCTGGCCCAGCTTGAGCATCGTCTCGACGAAATTGGGGCCATGCTGCCCGTACAGCCAGGAGGTCCGGATGATCGTCGCCTGCCGGTGGACCTCGCGGATGGCCTGTTCCCCGGCTTCCTTGCTGCGGCCGTAGACTCCCTGCGGGTTGGTCCGCGCGAACTCGTCATAGGGCAAGCTGGCGAGGCCATCGAAGACGTAGTCCGTGCTGACGTGGAGCAGGTGAATCCCTCGCTCGGCACAGGCGAGCGCGACGTTCCAGGGCCCCTGCGCGTTGATGCGATACGCGAGGTCGACCTCGTCCTCGGCACGGTCGACCTGGGTGTAAGCCGCGCAGTTGATGAGGGTCTCGGGATGCTCCGCCTCGAGCACGCCGGCGAGCTGGTCCCGATCCGTCAGGTCGAAGCGGGGGAGGATACCATTGACGTCCGTCGAGATCACCTCGTGGCCGGCTGCCTGCAGGACGGGGACCAGGTCTTGCCCGAGCATGCCGGCTGCACCGGCGACGAGAATTTTCACGGTGTGAGCCCTTTCGCTGACAGTTCCATCCCGGTCTCGTCGACCCGGGCCTCGACATGCTGCCCGGGGCCGACTGTGACCACCTGGACCCCGTTTCGAGCGAAGGCGTGCAGACCCGGGCGGCGGGCCGCGAAGAGGGTCACGGGTGGGCCGCTGGCCAGCGCTGCGAGCAGGGCCACCGAGTCGGCCCGGCGCAGGCTCAGATGGGCGCGACCGCTCTGTGGGGGGTGATGGATGAAGGCGAACACCCTCCGTGTCCTATCCTGCCGCGCGCGTGCCATCAGGGAGCGGACCCACGTGAGCTGGCGGTGAGCCAGGCGGCGGTCCGTGGAATCGATGACGACGAACCGATCCGGGCCCATCCGGAAGGTCCGGGACGTCCGGCCCACCGCGTCCTCGAACCGCGCACGCGAATCGGTGACTCCAGGCAGGACGTAGGTAGGGTGAGGCCCATCCTGGAGGCGCGTCATCAGGGCCCCGACCGGCAAACCGGAGTCTCCGAGGTGGATGGCGAACTCGGCCGTCGCGACGGGGGCCGGTGACAGCCGCCCGCTCGCGACCGAGAAGACGTAGCGCCGTCGCGCGTTCGAGGCGAGCCCCCATTCCCCGCGCGAGCCGGCACCCAGCAGGGCGTCGGAAGTCAGGCCGTCGCCCGCCTGCCCGGGTGCTTCCGCCACCCCCTGGGGGGTCACGAGGTAGGCATCCTGCAGGGTGTTGCGCCAGTGCAGGCGCGTCCGGACCACGGAGGTCCCGGGATTGTGCACGCTGATGCGGGTCTCGGGGGAATTGGCCCAGACCGTGATGCCGGTCGAATCGGGCAGCCGGGCTCCGTCGTGCAGGTGGACGACGACGTGGGCCGCACGCCCCGGAAGCGCGGCGAGGGCCACGGAGGCCAGGGCTATCGTCAGGGCCAGCAAGCGACGCATCGGGCAGACTCGGTCGAAACAGGGATACTGGCGGGATCATACCACGTGGTCATGGCGCACAGATGTCCGCGGCGCCGGCATGTTAGGATCGCGCACGGCGCCACCGTCTCGCCCCTCCGAGGTACCGATGAGTTCCCTTTCCGTCGCGTTCGTCTGGCACATGCACCAGCCTCTCTACAAGGACCGCCTCTCGGGGCAGTACCTGATGCCTTGGGTGCGTCTCCACGCGCTCAAGGACTATCTCGACATGGCGACGATCCTCGAGAAGTTCCCGCGGCACCGCCAGACCTTCAACCTCGTGCCGTCCCTGCTCGAGCAACTGATCGACTACGGCAACGGCGCGATGGACCGAGTCCTCGACATCACCCTGATGCCCGTGTCGCATTATGGCTTCGACGAGAAACAGTACATCTGGGACCGCTTCTTCGACCTCAACTGGGACCGCATGGGGGCGCGCTTCCCCCGGTACCGGGAGTTACGTGAGAAGCGGGACTACCTGCGCTCCCATCTGTCCCTCAAGGAGGCCATGCGCCGGTTCACGGCCCAGGAGTGGCTCGACCTGACGGTCTGGTTCCAGCTCGCCTGGTTCGACCCGTCCTTCCAGGAGACGGATCCGCTGCTCATCGACCTGATCCGCCGCGGCCGGGATTTCACGCAGACCGATCGCAAGCACCTTGTTGAAAAGCAGCGTGAGATCATCCGCCGGATCATCCCGACGTACCGCAAGATGTCGCAGGCCGGGCAGATCGAGCTCACGACGACGCCTTTCTACCACCCCATCCTGCCGCTTCTCGTCGATACGATGTCGGCCCGGGTCGCTCGCCCCGGACTGCCCTTGCCGCGCTTCCGGTTCCAGGCTCCCGAGGATGCCGAGTGGCAGGTGAAGAAGGGGATCGATTTCTTCGAAAAGCACTTCGGGACGCGACCGGCCGGGATGTGGCCCTCCGAGCAGTCCGTGAGCCCCGAGGTCATCCCGATGATGGCCCGTCAGGGCATCCGCTGGGCCATCTCGGACGAGGGTGTCCTCGCCCACTCGCTGGGGGAGCGCGTCCACCGCGATGGCAACGGGCTCGTCACGAATCCCGGCATGCTGTACCAGCCCTACCGGGTCCAGATCGGGGGCGAGGAGGTCGCGATGGTCTTCCGCGACATCTCGCTGAGTGACCTCATCGGCTTCACCTACTCGAAACATGACGCGACGCTCGCCGCTCATGACCTGATGGGGCGCCTCGAGGCCATCCATCGTCGCCTCGGCGGGCGCGGCGGGCTCGTGACCATCGCCCTTGACGGCGAGAATTGCTGGGAACACTACCACCGCGACGGCATCGACTTCCTGGAGACGTTCTACCGCCTGGCCGACGAGGCCTCGTGGCTCGATCTCACGACCGTCGGCGAGTACCTCGAGGCCCATCCGCCGAAGCACACGCTCGAGCGGCTCCACTCGGGTTCCTGGATCTTCTCGGACTTCACGACCTGGATCGGCGATCGCACCAAGAACCGGGCCTGGGACCTCCTGACCCGGGCTCGCGAGGCTTATCTGCTGCGCGCCCAGCAGGGGCACCCCGGCCTCGAGGCCGCCCGCGAGGAGCTGCTGGTGGCAGAGGGCAGCGACTGGTTCTGGTGGTTCGGCGAGGGGCATGATTCGGGCCAGGACGAGCTGTTCGACTTCCAGTTCCGCCTGCATCTCCAGAACGTCTACCGCCTGCTGGGGCTCACGGTCCCGGACGAACTCGAGCATCCCGTCGCCCGTCCCGAACCGACGGTTCCGACCTTGCCGGGCCTGTCTCGCAGCCCTCGGTTCGACGGGTCGTTCGAGTCGGCTGCCGACTGGGTGGAGGCCTGGGTCGTCGAGACCTGGGCGTCGCAGGGGGCCATGCACCAGGCGACGGGCGGGATCCGCCGGTTGCTCTTCGGGCACAACGACCGGGAACTGCTCGTGCGGGTCGAGTTCGCGGATGGCTACGAACCGACCTCGGGCGATGCCGTGAGCCTCTACTGCTGCTATCCGGGGCAACCGCGCATCAACTCTCCCATCCCGCTTCCTCCGCGGGGGGATCTGGGCGTGACGGCGGACTATCACTTCGCGCACGAGATCCGCTACCAGTGGGGCGAGGCGATCGCGAGCATCTCGTTCGCGGGCGAGCGCTTCACGTGGGTCCCCATCGACCTTGCGGCGCACGTCGCTCCGGGCGAGGCCGTCGAGATCGCCATCCCCCTGCGCGCCCTGTCGGTGCATCCGTCGCAGCATCTGATGGTCGTCGCGGCCCTCGAGAAGGAAGGCGTCCTGCACGAGGTCGCGCCTTCCGACCACGGGGTCGTCCTCAAGATGCCGCGGACACTCTACGCCGTGCGGGCGATCGATTCGTAGCCGGACCTCTCGCCTTGTCGCCACGCTCCCCCGGGGGTATACTGCGAGGGTTCGCCTCCGTAGTTCAGTTGGATAGAACGTCTCCGTCCTAAGGAGAATGTCGGGAGTTCGAGTCTCTCCGGGGGCGCCATTTTCTGAAAGAGGGTTCCGACCGACCGGTCGGAACCCTCTTTCGCGCGGCGATCACCGGAATAACCACCGTCTCAGCTTGCCGGTGGCGAGGGGCATCGCCCACCAGGTCAGGCTGGCCACCATCAAGGCCCCCACGATAGCTCCCTGGAGCATGCGCGGCAACGGCCGTAACCAGGGCCCGAGCAAGGCCTGGTACACCTGCATCAGGGGAAAGGCGACGCCCCAGGTGACCAGGGCCATCTTCCATCGCGGGGGAGCGACGGGCGAGAGGCCGGGCAAGGTGAAGAAGGGTTCCAGCCCCGACTGATGCTGGATCTCGGCGTGGAGAGTCAGGTGTTCGAAGCGTTCGCGAATGGAGGCACGTTCGGGTGAGCTTTCCCAGGCATCGAGGTGTGCGGCCGAGTCGAATCGGAACACGATGGTGAAGACGGATGCCGCCTGTCGGAGCACGAAGGCGCCCAGATGCCCGGGAAAGCGGGAGGCGAGCTCGATGGCCTCGTGAAAGAGTTGCACGGCCTCGGTCTCGCGTCCGGGAAGCACCTGTCGGTGCACCGCCACGGATACGGGTTCGGCGGTCGTGCTCGTGGCGGGTTCTGTCATCGTGGGGGCTCGGCCTTTCGCGGTCAGAGGGACTCGCAACATACCCGGATGGCGCCTGACCGGCAACTGCCCGCATGATGGTAAACTGAGTCGTGGTCGCGATCGCCTCGCCACGCCGACGATCGCTTCGCGTGTCAACCCGCAGGAGGTATCTC
>JBIIHZ010000062.1:0-8184 GCA_044235265.1 Candidatus Sericytochromatia bacterium | reverse complement strand
GGCGCCCGGCAAACCTGCCCCTCGACGTGTTCGAGCGACAGACCCGACAGGAATGGACGAGTACCCCGGAACCGCGTTGGACTCTCGTATCGGTCATGCTCGTCGTGATCGGCCTGCTCATCGGTGCAGGGCTTGCCTACGGGGGCCCGCTGACCGCCGTGGGCCTCGGCATCGGCTACCTGACGGTGGCCCTGGTACACCTCGTGTGGCCCGACCTGGAGCGGATCTGGAAGGCGAACATCTGAACCTCGAACCGCTTGACCGGCGGAACCTCAAGAATCGCCCGGAGAGGCCGAAGAAAGAGGAGGATTCCCCCGGTCCTGGAGGTCACGATGTCGCCGGCCCACGCTCCATCTCTCTTGCAGCTGGATGACCTGCTCCGTGACCTGGAGAGCCTGCTGGGAGAGCCTGATCCGGATCTGAATCGGCTAGGCTCGATCCGGGCCGCCCTGAGTGGGTGGGCGAACGGTTCGGCTATCCGGAATCAGGCGTAGACGTCGACGCGCTCGCCCTGTCCCGGTGCTGAGGCTGTCGGAGACTGCACGATCCCATTGAGGAGCTGCTGGGCCTGATCCGCCTCGCGATTGAGTTCGCGGCGCATGAGCGACCCTCCGGTGGCGTTGAGCAAAGCGGTGGCCGACTGGACCGTCGAACCCGAGACACCGTTGACCATGGTCCCTCCTGTCTGCGCTTCTGGACGCGACAAGTCTACATGATGCAAGATTGAGCATGCAACCTTTTTTTTCGGCGCCTCCTGGCCAGGCGATGCGCCTCGTCATGACCACCTGCCCCGACACGGCCGTCTCGATGCTCGTCGACCCGATCCTGGAAGAGCGTCTGGCAGGCTGCATCCAGGTGATACCCGGCGTGGTCAGCACGTACCGGTGGCAGGGACGGATCCAGCGCGATCCCGAGCACATCGTGCTCTGCAAGACTCCTGAAGACCGACTCGAGGAGCTGCTGAAACGCCTCGTGGAGCTGCATCCCTACGAGGTCCCCGAACTGGCGGTGGTGGCCGTGGACGGTGTCCTGCCTGCCTATGGGCAGTGGCTTCACGACGTCACGCGCCCGGACTCCGGACCCTGATGGCGTGGCTCGGCCTGTGCCTGGCCGTGATGGTCTGGGGGGGCTCCTTCATCGTCACGCGTCAGGCCGTCCTGCAGATGCCCCCCCTGGCGTTCGCCGTGGGCCGTTTCACCCTGGCCCTGCTCGGGCTCGGGCTAGCGCACGGCGTCGGCCGCGTCAGCCTTCGCGTCCCCCGCGACACGTGGCCGTGGCTGGCGATCTCGGGCCTGCTCGGGACGACGCTCACCTATGTGCTCGAGAACATCGCCCTGCGCTTCACGAGCGCCGGCAACAGCTCCCTGTTCATCGCGGCCAGTCCGCTCGTGAGCGTGGCCGGAGCGATCCTGTTCCTGGGAGAACGACCGGGATGGCGCCAGTTGCTCGGCATGGCGATCGCCCTCGGCGGGATGCTGGCCATGGTCGGAGGCAACGTCGCCGTCACGGGGACCGGAGACCTGCTCATGGCCCTCAACACGCTGGTCGGAGCCTCCTACGGATTGGTCGCCAAGAAACTGGCCGGGCGCCTGAACCCCCTCGTGACTCTGACCTGGAGCTACGTGATCGGGCTGGTGGGCTTGCTCCCGTGTGCCTGGCTGGAGGCGCTCACGACCGCCAGCACGCCCTGGACCTGGTCACCCGGGCTCCTGATCTCGCTGGGCTACCTCGGACTGCTGTCGTCATGCGGAGCGTACTGGCTCTGGCAGGCCGCCCTGCGTCACGTCACCGCCACCGCGGCAGGCATCTTCCTGTACCTGATGCCGGTCTGGACGCTCATCTTCTCGGCGCTCTTCCTGGGAGAGACCATCACCCCCGCCCGGGCCGTGGAGGCCGCCTTCATCCTGGGAGGCGTGGCCCTGGCCAGCCGCCCGGGTCGGGAGGTCAATCGGCAGGACGCGTGACCTGGATGCACGCACCGGGGTGAAGGCGGCCGCGATACTCGACGGCATTCACGAACGACTTGACCATGAACGCCCGATTCAGGCCCGCGAGCCAGGTCTTGCCTGCAGGCTTGGCCATCGTGCGCGTGTAGGCCCAGAAGGACGGCCAGCCGAGAAAGACGACCCCCTCGTGTTCGTGCCAGGAGGCGAGGCAGGCCCGCAGTCCCTCGGACCTGAGCGGAGCAAGATTCCGGGTCAAGCTGTCGCGAAGGGCCGTCCAGGCATCGAGGGAAGACTGCCCGCCGCGCGGCCCCAGCCAGCAGGCCACGGTGTAGCCCTTCTGCCAGTCATGCCCCGCACTGTCGAAATCGATCGCCCGCTGGGTTCCGGGCAAGGTCAGCGAGGCGACGAACGGCCACGCGACCGAGAGTTCGGGGTCGAATACGTCGAGCCAGCGCGAGGCCAGCAGGCGCCCGGAGGAAGAGAGATTCCCGGCCCCGTAGCGCGCCTCGTCCTCGTAACGAGCCAGTGCGACCACGTCATGTCCCGAGCCGGCCTTCCCTCGGACGAGCAGGAAATCCGTGAGCCCCAGATCCCGGAAGCCTTCCTGCACGATGGGCATCGTGGCCCGCATGAGGTTGCTGTCGAGCCCATCCTCGGAAAGCGAATGGCGTCTCACGCCCCAGAGGACCCGGTGATAGGCCACGGTGGCCCGGGTGCGGAGCTGGGCGGACGTCGACGTGGTGGGGGCGAACGGAGAACGGGAGCAGGCAGCCAGCAGGGGGAGGCAAAACATCAGGCGTGCGAAGCGAGTCATGTCGAGGCTCTCTCCAGGGGCACCTGGCTATCGTTATCCAAAATTTAACCTAACGATGACATAACCTTGAAAGAAATTCAAGCCATGCGTCATTCCCCGGCTCAGCGGGTACAGCAGGGACGTCCCCGCCCCATCGAGGTGATGCGTGTCCAGACCCCGGATCCTGATCGAGGCCCTGCGCCAGACCATCGCCCTGGAACCCGAGACCCTGACGCTGGTCGTCGCCTGCGCGCTCGCGGGTGGCCATCTGCTGCTGGAGGACGTTCCGGGGGTGGGCAAGACCCTGATGGGCAAGTCCCTCGCCGCCCTGCTGGGCCTGGGGTTCAGGCGGGTCCAGTTCACGCCCGATCTGCTTCCCAGCGACCTCACGGGTGTCTCGCTCTACCAGGCCCAGTCGGGGGAATTCCGCTTCGCACCGGGCCCCCTGTTCACCCACGTGCTGCTCGCCGACGAGATCAACCGGGCCAGCCCGCGGACCCAGGCCGGGATCCTCGAGGCGATGGAGGAGCGCCAGGTCTCGATGGACGGCACGACCCATCCGCTGCCCCGGCCCTTTTTCGTGATTGCCACCCAGAACCCCCTCACGTTCGAGGGAACGTTTCCCTTGCCCGAGGTCCAGCTCGACCGGTTCATGGCGGTCCTCAGCCTCGGATATCCTGGCTATGACCACGAGATGGCTCTCCTCGAGGGACGCCACGGCCAGCCGCCCCTCGAGTCGCCGATCACTCCCGAGACATTCCTGGAATGGCAGGCCAGGTGCCAGGAGGTCCGGATCGAGGCAAGCCTGCGCGGCTACCTGCTCAACGTCGTGCGGGCGAGTCGCGTCTGGCCGGGCGTCGCGCTCGGCATCAGCCCGCGCGGAGCCCTCGCCTGGCAGGCGCTGGCTCGCGGCATGGCCTTCCTGCATGACCGAACCTACGTCCTGCCCGAAGACCTGCGTCGCACCGCACCGGCCGCCCTGGCCCACCGGATGTTGCTCTCGGAACCGGCCACCACCGGGGCGAAGCGCAACGTCCTTCTGGCCATCCTCGAACGGGAGCCCGTTCCCCGGTGAAAACCCGCGTCGGTACCGGCCTGAACGGCACCCTGCTCCTGCTGGTGGGCTTCGTCAGCCTCCTGGCCGGAACGGGACTGCAGGCCCCCCTGCTCGACCTCTGTGGCTACTTCCTGCTCTCGTTGCTGTTCCTGGCACTCCTGATGGCCTTGCTGGGCATCCGCGGGGTACGCGTGAGTGCCGTTCACGCCCTTCCGGAAACCGGGAGTCCTCAGGTCTGGGCCCAGGTGCTCTGCCCCCGCCGGGAAGGACCTCTCGGGGTGCAACTGCGGGTCGGGCCGTCCGCGGGTCGCGAGACGCCGATCTGGACCCCGTTGCCGGGAGGCCTCCGGCTCGACTGGCCCGGGGGGACCGTCCACGCTCCCACCGACCCCATCCGGGTCAGGATCCGGGCCTACCCGCTCGGCCTGGTGTGGATCTCCCGGGAGGTCGACAGCGAGCCGGTGACGTTCGAGCGTGAGGACGAGGCCGAACGGACCACCCGGCGCGCGGAACCGGGAGGCCTGCCGATCGAGCCGACCGGTGCAGTCCGGGAATACCGGCCGGGGGATCGCCCGGGGGACATCCACTGGGCCCACAGCGCTCGGCGGGCGGAACCCGTGGTCCGGGTCAAGCGGGGGGACGACGAGCTTCCCGCGGGGCGGCGCCCTCCCAGGGCCGAGGCCGACCTCATGCCGCCCGAGGAACACCATCCCCTGATGCACGTCGCCACCGTGATCGCGGGCACCGGGGCGATCGGCTACGTCTGGAGCCTGTCCATCGTCAAGCCGATGGTGGCCGCAGCCGCGATGCTGCTGGTCCTGCTGGGTGGCTGGCGCAGCTGGCGGCGCCAGCGAAACCCGGGCTGGCCTCTGCTCGTCGTGCTGTATGCCGGCATCGCGCTCTCGCTGGCCTGGTACGTCCGCGAACTGCGCGACTGGCAGGCGGCCCCCCGCCTGACCGCGACGCTGCTGATCTCGGTCATCACCATCTTCGGCTGGGACCTCCGGAACCGGGTGTACATGCGCGCCCAGCAATTGAATGCCCTGCTGCTGATGATCTACGCCTCCGCCATCATCCAGATCCGAGAGACCCCCATCGTGGGTTTCCTGTTCCTGGTGACCGGAACGGCGCAGGTCCTGGCCTCCTGGGCAGATGGTCGGCACGAGGTCGGCCAGCATCGGGTCGTCTGGAAGGACCTGAAAGACCTGCCCTCGGCCTGGGTGCCCCTCACCCTGCTCGGCGTGGGAGCGATGCTCGTCCAGCCTTACTTGCCCGGTCTCCCCCTCCCGCCCCTCCCGACCTTCGGGATCACCTCCGGCGTCGCGTTCAGCAATCGCCTGCGCAGCGAGGGGCTTCCCGGGCAGGGCGGAGAGATCGCCCTGGACCACCGCTGGTCGGTCTCAGATTCACCGGTCCTGACGCTGGAAGGAGCTGCGCCCGAACGCCTGCGCACCGAGGTCTTCGATGGATATGCACGCGGCAGATGGTTCAAGACCGACCGGCGGCTGTCGACCCGACAACGGCTGGATTCTCCCGGAAGCCACGTCCAGATCAAGTTCCAGGTGGCCGGCCTCGAGACGTTGCCCGTGCCCGAGCAGCATGACTGGGTGTACGTGCCGGACCACCGGCTACGCTGGTTCGAGGATGACACGGTCTCGACGCTGCGACCCAATCCGCGAGGCTTCATCTATCTGACGCACCGGGGCAGCAGCCCCAGGACTCCGGTCGCGCCCCCCCCCGTGCCAGCCAGAAGTTCGGCCGTCCTGCGGGGGTACGCCAGGCAGTGGAGCCAGAACGCGAAGACCCCGGGTGACGCGCTCACGGCGATCACCCGCCAGCTTCGCAAGAGCCGCCGATACGACCTCGACGCGGCCACGGCGCCTCCGGGGGTCGACCCGACCGAGCATTTCGTCCGGACGGGACCGGCAGGCTTCTGCGTCCACTTCGCGAGTGCCCTCGCGCTGATGGGGCGGGAGCTCGGCATCCCCACGCGTCTCGTCACGGGTTTCCTGGCCCGCGATCCGGATGCGCAGGGGGTGATCACCGTGCGCGAGCGGGATGCGCACGCCTGGGTCGAGGCCTGGGTCGAGGGAGGCTGGGTCCGCTTCGATCCGACCCCGCCCCGGACGGAGGCCGAGGACGTCGCGCTGCCGTGGCGAGAGGTATCCCTCGTCCTGCTCGGGTTCTTTTCGCTGGTCTGGGGATTCCGGAACGCGGACCGCGAGAAACCGGCCATCCGGGAATACCGGCGGATGCTGAAGACCCTTCAGCGACGGGGCCTGGCGATCGCCGGCCATCATACGCCCGACCAGATCCTCGACCTCGCCCGGAACCGACTGGATGCCACCGAGTGGCAGACCTTCGAGCACCTGACGGGTGTGTACGGCCGCGAGCGCTTCGATCGCTGACTCGCCCGACAGCCGGCCGGTCAGCCCCGTTCGAGGGGCACGACCGCCAGCGTGCACCTCGACAGGCACACGCGGCGTTCCGTGGCATCGCGGATGTCGACTTCCCAGACCTGCGTGCGACGTCCCACGTGCACGGGAGTGGCCGTGGCCCGCACGACTCCTTCCCGGACGGGTCGCAGGTGGTTGGCGTTGATCTCGAGCCCCACGACCATCTCGGTGGTCCGGTCGACGTTCAACCAGCCACCGATGCTGGCGACGGTCTCGGCGAGGGCCACGGAGGCACCGCCGTGAAGCACCCCGAAGGGCTGATGCACCTTGCGCTCGACCGGCATCGAGGCAACCACGCGCCCGGGTTCGAGCACCTCGATCTCGATGCCCAGCGTATCCGCAAGCGTTCCGGCCGCATGGGCGCGCATGGCCACGATCAGCTCGTTCATGGGATGATTTCCTCCAGAAACGCCATCCTAACGCGGCCCGGTCTGAAAGGCGAACCCATGCAAGCACGTGCGAGCGGTATCCTCATGGCCCTCACCAGCCTGCCCACCCCGTACGGCATCGGAGACCTCGGGCCGGCAGCACGCCGGTTCGCGGACTTCCTGGCCCGGGGCCAGCAGCGTGTCTGGCAACTGCTGCCCCTGGGCCCCGTGGGATACGGATTCTCTCCCTATGCCTCGCTGTCGGCGTTTGCCATCGAGCCGGCGCTCATCAGCCTGGACGACCTCGTGCGCGATGGCTGGCTCGAACAGGCCGACCTCGAGGGCGCGCCCTCCGGTGCCCCCGACCGCGTCGACCATGCCGGGGCGACGGCCTGGAAGCGGGAACGCCTCGAACGGGCCTTCGCACGCGCCAGCGAGCGGGACCTGCCCGGCTGGATGACGACCTTCTTCGAGCAGGCCGCCGCCTGGCTGGAAGAATGGGTGCTGTTCATCAGCATCAAGGAAGACCTCGGCGATCGCCCGTGGATCGAGTGGCCCGAATCGTTCCGCGATCGCCACGACCACGCGCTCGCTCACGCCCGTGAGACGCTCGCCCCGCGCCTGCAGTTCCACCGCTTCGTGCAGGCGCTGGCCTTCCAGCAGCTGACGGAACTCAAGCAGCACGCCAACGCCCGCGGAGTGGCCCTCTTCGGGGACGTGCCCATCTACGTGGCCCACGATTCGGCCGACACCTGGGGCAACCGGCACCTGTTCTGGCTCGACGGGCGCGGCTACCCTGTCGCGGTCGCGGGGGTCCCGCCCGATGCGTTCTCGACGACCGGCCAGCGCTGGGGCAACCCGCTCTATGCGTGGAGCGAACATCACCGGACCGGCTTCCGGTGGTGGGTGGACCGGATGGCGATGGCCTCGACCTGCTTCGACCTGGTCCGGATCGATCACTTCCGCGGGCTTGCCGCCTGCTGGGCCATCCCCTCGCACCTGCCCGACGGCCGGGGCGGGACCTGGATCCCGAGTCCGGGTGACGCCCTCCTCGGCGCGATCGAGTCCCGGCTCGGGCGGTTCGGCCTGATCGCCGAGGACCTGGGCATCATCACTCCCGACGTGGACGCCCTGCGGCATCGCCACGCCATCCCCGGCATGAAGGTGCTGCAGTTCGCTTTCGGGTCGGACGATCGGAACCCGCACCTGCCAGCCAACGTCACGGTCGATACCGTGATGTACACGGGCACCCACGACAACGACACGTCGCGCGGCTGGTACGAGGCGGCTCCCGGCCTCGATCGTCATCGTTTCTTGAACCTGGCCGGGACCGATGGCAGCCGTCCCGCACTCGACCTCATGCGACTCTCGATGGAATCGCGCGCCTGGCTGGCCGTGACCCCTCTGCAGGACCTGCTCGAACTGGGCAACGAGGCGCGCATGAATCTGCCGGGGACCACGGAAGGCAACTGGCAGTGGCGGCTCCGACCCGAGGCTCTCACGGATGGCCTGGCGGAAGGTCTGGCGGGCTTCACCCGGTCGACGGGACGCGCCTGAGTTCAGG
>JBIIHZ010000061.1:0-8196 GCA_044235265.1 Candidatus Sericytochromatia bacterium | reverse complement strand
ACTCCCGCAGGGACGGATCTCCAGGAGGTCCCCGGGGTCCTCTCCGAGCCAATCGGCGAAGCGCGATTCGTCCGTCTCGAAGCGGTCCATGAACTCCCGGAAGGCCTCGAGCCAGTCGATGGTCCGCTGACCGGACAGGCGAGTCAGGACCGGATAGCGCGTGAGCAGCATCTCGCGCCAGCGCGTGCGCATGGACCCGGACGGCATGGCCAGCAGGCCCGGCTCCCGCGGGGCCAGCCGGGCGACCAGCTCCACGAGACGTGCCATCAGGATACGCGTGAACGCCGACCGAAAGACCCCCTCGTCCGGGGGTAGACCGAGAGTCGCCGATGCCACCACCACGAGCGGCTCGAAGAGGCGCTCGGCGGGATCGCCGCCGGCATCATCCTCCAGCGGGATCTCCAGGGCCTCACACCAGGGTTCGGCCCAGGGCGGAAAATCGAGATCCAGCGGCACGGGAGCCTGGAGGGCCCGTTCGAGGAGATCTTCGTTCCACTCCTCCAGTTCGAGCCAGCGCAGACGGCGAGTCTCGTCACCGCCGGTGACGGTGGCCATCCAGCGCTGGACCCAGTGACGGGCTTCGCCGGGACTCAGACCGCCCCCGGGTTGAGCCACGATCTCGCGCAAGGTCCGAGCCGCCAGCAGGCACGAGGTCCAGTCGAAGGACGAGTTTGACATGGAACCTCCTCTCGAGGGCTCCAGGTCATTGTAGCCTGAATGAAGCGGAAAACGTAGAGATTTTTCGTGTTCAGGTCCTGACCATCATCGGGACGCGACGACGAAGTTGACGAGGCGCCCCGGCACGACGATCTGCTTCGCGATCGCCTTGCCATCGAGGTAAGGCGCCAGGACCTCGAGGTCCCGGGCCAGAGCCAGGATGTCGTCCTGAGGCAGATCCCGTGCGACCGTCAGATGTCCCCGCACCTTCCCGTTGACCTGGACGGCCAGTTCCACCGTCTCTTCCACCGTGAGCGCGGCATCGAACGCCGGCCAGGGGGCATAGGCCAGCGATTCCGAATGACCCAGCCGGCTCCAGAGCTCCTCGGCCAGGTGAGGCGCGAAGGGCGCCAGCAGCAGCACGAAGCGCTCGACGGTGCTCCGGGGCAGGCTAGCGGACCGGGTGGCATCATTCAGGAAGATCATCAGGGCACTGATCGCCGTGTTGAGGCGCAGGCCCTCGATGTCGGCCCCGACCTTGGCGATCGCCCGGTGCAGGGAGCGCTCCAGGGCCATCTCGGAGAGCGGATCGACGTCCCGGATGACGGGATTGAGCGCTCCATCGGGCCCCACGACCAGGCGCCAGGCCCGTTCCAGGAAGCGGTGCGAACCCGAGACGTTCTGCGTGTTCCAGGGCTTGGAGGCCTCCAGGGGGCCCATGAACATCTCGTAGACCCGCAGGGTGTCCGCGCCGTACTGCTGGATGACGTCGTCGGGGTTGACGACGTTGCCGCGAGACTTGGACATCTTCTCGCCGTTCTCGCCGAGGATCATGCCCTGGTTGAAGAGCTTCTTGAAGGGCTCCTTCGTCGAGACGAGGCCGAGGTCATACAGCACCTTGTGCCAGAAGCGCGCATAGAGCAGGTGCAGCACGGCATGCTCGGCGCCCCCGACGTACAGGTCGACCGGACCCCAGTACGCTTCCTTCTCGGGCGAGAAGGGCAGTTCCACGTTGTGCGGGTCCATGAAGCGCAGGTAGTACCAGCATGAACCGGCCCACTGGGGCATCGTGTTGGTCTCGCGCTTCACGGGCTTGCCGTGACGCGTCGCTTCGACCCAGTCGGTCGCGAGCGCGAGCGGACTTTCGCCCGTCCCGCTGGGACGGATCTCCTCGAGCATGGGCAGTTCGAGGGGCAACTCGTCGGGCGTGAGGGCTTCCCACGACCCATCGGGGTGGTGGACGACGGGGATCGGTTCCCCCCAGTACCTCTGGCGGCTGAAGAGCCAGTCCCGGAGCCGGTAATTGATCTTGCGCGTCCCCTGACCCGACTCCTCGAGCCAGTCGATCATGCGGCGCTTCGCCGCCGTGACGTCGAGGCCGTCGAGGAAGGCCGAATGCACATGGGCCCCGTCGCCGGTATGCGCGGCCTGCTCGAGGTCTCCCCCCTCGACGACCCGCACGACGGGCAGGTTCATGACCTTCGCGAACTCCCAGTCCCGCTGGTCATGGGCAGGAACGGCCATGACCGCGCCGGTTCCGTAGGAAGCCAGCACGTAATCCGCGATCCAGACGGGAATCGCCTCACCATTCGCCGGATTGAGGGCATGGGCACCGGTGAAGACGCCCGTCTTCTCGGTGGCGAGGTCGGTGCGATCGAGGTCGTTCTTGCGGGCTGCGACCTCCCGGTAGGCGTTCACGGCCTCGCGGCACTCCGGGGTCGTGAGGACCTCGACCAGCGGATGCTCGGGAGCCAGGACGCAATAGGTCGCGCCGAAGAGGGTGTCGGGGCGGCTGGTGAAGACGGTGAGGGACGCATCATGGCCCTGCACCCGGAAGGTGATCTCGGCCCCTTCGGAACGGCCGATCCAGTGCCGCTGCATCTCGAGGACGCTCTCCGGCCAGTCGAGTTCGGCCAGATCCTCGAGGAGTCGGTCGGCATAGGCCGTGATGCGCAGCATCCACTGGCGCATGGGCTTGCGGACGACGGGGTGACCGCCTCGCTCGCTCTTGCCGTCGATGACCTCCTCGTTCGCGAGGACGGTGCCGAGGGCAGGGCACCAGTTCACGGGCACCTCGGCGACGTAGGCGAGGCCCTTCTCGACCAGCTTGAGGAAGATCCACTGGGTCCAGCGGCTGTAGGACACGTCCGTCGTGCTGAACTCGCGAGACCAGTCGTACGAAAAGCCGAGGCTCTTGATCTGCCTCCGGAAGTTGTCGATGTTGCGCTTCGTGATGATGCTGGGATGCTCGCCCGTGGTGAGCGCGTGCTGCTCGGCCGGCAGCCCGAAGGCATCCCAGCCCATCGGATGCAGGACGTTGAAGCCCTTCATGCGCTTGAAGCGCGCGACGATGTCGGTTGCCGTGTAGCCTTCGGGGTGGCCGACGTGCAGCCCTGCCCCGGAGGGATACGGGAACATGTCGAGCACGTAGTACTTCGGACGGGTGGTGTCTTCCGTGACCCGGAAGGTCCGGTGCGTGTCCCAGTGGGCCTGCCACCGCGGTTCGATGACGCTCGGTTCGTACTTCGACATGGGCTCCTCGACGAGGTCGGATGCAAATGTCGGAGTATACCAGACCCTCCCTAGCCCGGCGCGAGGTCCTCGGTCTCGAGCGCTTCCATGACCGGTTGCGAAGGTCCGGTCAGGCCCCCCACCTGCTGGAGCGGCTGGTTGAGCACGACGGCCTCGACCCGCACGAGCCCGTCCTTCGACAGGATCGCCCGCAGGCGGTGATAGACCGGCACCCCGTAGCGACCGCTGCTGACGCGCAGGATGACGTTCAGGTGGTAGACCTTGGGTCCCTGCAACGTCTCGAAGCCCCCCTGTTCGGCATCGAAGCACGGCACCTCGACGGACGGGTCCGAGAGTCGGTGCTGCAGCGCCGCCACGGAATAGCGGAGAATGTGCTTGACGTGCCTCCGGGGATGCGGGGCCTCCTGGATCGCGCGCGGGTCGAGGGCTATCCGGTGACGATACCCGAGTACGGCCTCGCGCTTCTCCTCGTCGAGGTCCTGCACGTGCGTGAAGTCGCGCACGCGTCGGATGTCTTCCGGCAGGCGCGATTTGTCGAGGAACTCGAAGGTCTGGCGACAGGTCCCGATCCGCAGGCCCGTCAGGGGATCCCGGATGCGGAGCTTGCGGGCGGGCAGGAAGGCGCCCAGAGCCGACGAGAGCCGTTCGCGAACGAGTTCCTTGATGCGATCCTTGAGGATGTACACGGCCACGATGGTTCCGATGAGCACGGCCGTCGAGACCCCGTGGAGATGAACGTTGACGTTCCGGTCCCCCAGCGTGCTCCAGAACGCCGCCAGCGCCGCCCCGATCGCTGCGAACCAGCCTCGCCAGCGGTCCGCCTCGCGGATCGTCTCGACGTCGAGCCAGAGGACCTGCGCCAGGTATTTCTTGAGACCGCTCACGCGGTAGGTGTACCTCTCGAGCGAGGGGGCATGCCCCCGGTCGAGGACCAGGTACCCGCTGGCGACCCGGTGGACGTGCTCGGCCTCCGCGACGCGCAGGAAGTAGGCCTCGAGCGCTTCGCGGCCATCGAGATCGCCGGGGGGCATCAGCGCGTGCACCTTGGCGAGATGCTCGTCGAAGCGATACGTGAGGATCTCGTCGAGGCGGCGGAGGACCCGGGGAAGTCCCTTCGGATCGCCCATCGTCGCAGGAACGTGGATGCGGGTGAGCGTCCGGATGCGGTCCAGCAACCGCAGATCCTCCTCGACCGCGGCCCGCCAGGCCCCCGCGTCGAAGGGGCGTCGGACGGCCCGATCCTGTCGCAGCGCGGCGCGACGCTCCCGCCAGTGCGCGATGACGATGCAGCCGACGAGCTTGGCCTCCTGGATGGCCAGGCCCTCTTCATGGGGGTCTCGCTCGGGTCGCTCGGCCATGCGCACGAGCCGGAAGGCCAGACGATTCAGCGGCGAGTCGGTATGGATCGGGTCACCCAGCTCGCGGATGGAGATCGTGGGCGTCTTGAAGCGCAGGTAGCTGAAGACATCGCGGAAGAAGTCGTCGCGCGTGTAATCGATGGTCGTGATGCCCATCTGGGTGGGCAGGAAGAAGTAGGCATCCACCCGGGTCCTCACCCGGCCGTCGGGGTGCGCCAGGTGCGGCGAGACCTCGTAGTTGAGCTCGATCTCGAAGTGCTGGCGATCGTGTAGCGCGATACGCGCCTCGAGCCCGGGATCACGAGCCAGGTTTCCGTCTCCCATGCCGACCTCCGGGGGACACGTCGCGCGGGGCCGTCCCCACCACCGTTCAGGATGAACGAGTAGCGGCGATGCGTGCCGCGCCAGGGATCACATGCCCGCTCCCGGGCTCCATCGCGAGAATGTCACGGAAATTTACAAAGAACCTCGCATCCCGCCTCCGGGAACCCCTGATCAAGAAATCCTGGACGGTGCGTCTTTGAAGGATTCTGGATTGGAACCCCATGCGAGTTATATGCACTTGACGACAACAAATTATGGCAGATAATCATATCGGACCGTACGGTCCAGCGCGACCCCAGGAGGCTACCCCTCGCCCCGCGAGGCTCCGGGGTCGTGCTTTTTCTGACACCAGAAGAAACAAGCCCCCCGTCGATGACGGGGGGCTTCTCGTCGAAACGAGGTGGCCAAGGTGGGAGTCGAACCCACACGCCTTTCGGCGCTCGATTTTGAGTCGAGTGCGTCTGCCATTCCGCCACTTGGCCTCACTGTCATTCTAGGCTCCGGGGAACTCCGTCGCAAGTGACCGGGGCGGAAGAGACCCCGAGGTTTAAACTTCGATTGTCCGGATCCGAGAGTCGTGTTGAGCGGGTATAAAGTCCGAGCGGGTCCGGGGGGAGGTAACCAGCATGCGCATCGATCCCCGGTTTCAGGCCCAGGTCACGCGCATCGACGGGATCCCCGTCTCCCTGCCGCCCGCCCCCTTGCCTCCCACTCCCGACCCCGTCGTGCGTGGCGACGTGGCCGAACTGACGCGCGGGGAGCCGGGAACCATGCGGTTCGCGCGGCTGAAGAAATCGCGACCTGCCCGCCCCTCCCCGCAGACGCCCCCCCGGAAACCGGCCCGGGACACCCTCGATCGGTCCGAACCGTGGCGCCGGCGCCTCGGGGAGGTCGTGAACGACCCGATGCTCGTCCCGGCCGCCCTCCGGGACGGCCAGACATCCGCTCCCCTTGCCGCGCCCCCGCCAGACACTCCGACCCTGGGAGACACCGTCGAGGACTGGATCGACCGGATTCTCGCCTTCGCGCTCGGGCCCGTGGCCGTCGATCGCCGCCGGTCCGAGCGCCAGGGTCAGGACCTCGCCCAGGCGCGTACCCTGCCCCGAGACGAGGCGATCGCCCTGCTGCGCCGCACCGTCCAGCGCGATCCCGACGCCCATGAGGCCCGGCGCGGGCTGGGCAGGCTCCTGCTGCAGGCGGGATCCCACGCGGAAGCGGAGGCCCACTTCCAGACGTTGCTCGCCCGGGACCCGCGGGACTACGCTCTGCAGGTCGGCCTGGGCGAGATCTACTACCATCTGGGGGAGCCCGTTCTGGCGCGGCAGGCTTTCCTCCAGGCTGCCACGTTGCGGTCGCGACACAGCGACCCGCCGGCATGGCTGGGCATCCTGGCCTACGAATCGGGTGACCTCCGGGAGGCGTCACGATTCCTGGACCGGGCCATCCAGCTGGACCCGGGGCACGTCGTGGCCCGGCATTTCCAGGGCCAGGTCGCCCTCCAGATGAACGATCCGCTCCGAGCCAGCTTCCAGTTCGACATGGTCGCCCGGCTCGAACCCGGTCTCGGCCGCCCGGATGCGACGACACGCCCCCTCCTTCCCGCCAGTGGCACGGGCCCGACGCCTCCCTCGACCACCCGATGGCGATCGCCCCGGCGCCCGGACTGACGGACGGGCGCTAGAAAACGAACCCCAGGCCCACCTCGGGCACGATTTCGCCGCGCCCCGCGGATCGCGTCGAGGCGACGGGCACGGTGCCGATGACCCGGATGCGCCCCCACAGCGAGGGCCAGCCCAGTTCATGCATCCAGGCGAGCCCCAGACGGGCCTCGAGGCTCCTGGCCGGGGCATCGCGCTGCCCATGCAGCTGACCTGCCAGGCCCGCTTCCCAGGAACCGAGGCCCCCACCGAGCGGCATGCTCTGGCGCCCCAGGGCGACCAGCCCGGGGCCCTCGCCCGCCTCCAGTGCAAAGACGGGGGCCCAGCCCATGAGGCCATGACGCCAGGCCAGCTCGCAGCCGGCCAGGCCGGAGGAGGTGAGGGTCACCCAGAGGGAGCTGGCGGCTGCCGTCTCGATCGACTCCTGGACCTCGAGGCCGGGGAGCCAGGCCTCCGGGCGGGCGATCGCCTCGCCCAGACCGTCTTCCCGGATGCGCAACCGCGCGAGCCCGTCCGAGCCCGCGATCGCGAGGACCATCCCCGGTTCCCATGCTCCGTCCCGGGCGTCGCCGAGTATCCATGCCCCGTCGGGGGCCCGTTCCCGGATCCGACCCCGGACCGGGAACCATCGACGCAGATCCGCCTCGACGGCAGCGAAGAACTGACGCTGAAGCTCGCGCTCGACGTCAGCAGGCGCCGGCCCCCTGGCCTCGAAACGCCCCCCGCCGCCCCCGGGTGAGTCGCCCTCGGCCCTGACCGCCCGGGTCCACGTGACCCTGGCCATCGCCATCCAGGTTCCACCGCCCCCGTCCTGCCAGACCCAGACCGGCCGGACCGGATCGAGCACCTCGATGCCGAGAGGCCGTCCGGACGGATCGACCCGGAAGCGCCGGGAACCGGACCACCGCTCCTGGAGGGACGCGATCCAGCGCTGCTCCGCTCCCCGGTCGACGGACCCCGCCGGCTGGAGGTTCAGCGCCAGGGACTCTGCCCGGACGGGAGCCACCGGGGTTAAGGCGGCCATCAGGAGGGGTAGGATGAGGCGGGTTCCTGGAACCGGGAGGTCATTCCGGATGCATTTCGGCGTCGTCGTCCTGATCGTTTTCATCCTCGTGGCGCTGGCCGCGCAGGGTCCCAGCGTGAGCGGGCTGCTGTCGAGTCACGCGGCCCTGATCGTCATCGGCGGCACGCTCGCCGCCACGTTCATGTCCTACCCGGCGAAGCTGGTTTTCCGCATCCCGCGCCTGTCCCTTGAAGCCATGCAGGCCGACAAGATGGAGGTGACGGCGATCGCCGCCACGCTCATCCAGGCCTCGGACCGCCTGCGGGCGTCGGGCGCCAGCGGCCTTCAGGGGCAGCTCAAGCAGATCAAGGATCCCTTCCTGAAGCGAGGCCTGCAGTACATCGCGGAAGGCTTCGACGCCAAGGAGATCCAGGATCTCATGGAGGCCGAACTCAGCGGCATCCGCAGCCGTCACCGTCACGGCATCGCCATGTTCGATTCCCTGGGCGGCTATTCTCCCACCCTGGGCATCATGGGGACGGTCATGTCGATGGTCGGCATCCTCAGCAACCTCGACAACCCGGACAAGATCGGTCCGGAGATTGCCAACGCGATGGTCGCGACCTTCTACGGCGTCGCCCTGGCCAACCTGTTCTACATCCCC
>JBIIHZ010000060.1:0-8258 GCA_044235265.1 Candidatus Sericytochromatia bacterium | reverse complement strand
GGGACCCGGCGACGGGGCCTCGCATCCAGGCCGGAATGGCGTTCGCGATCGAGCCGATGGTCAACATCGGGCAACCCGAGGTCCGGACGCTTGCCAACCGCTGGACGGTCGTCACCCGCGATCGAGCGTGGTCGGCACACTTCGAGCATTCCGTGCTCTGCACGGATGGCGATCCGGTCATCATGACTCGTGAGGCCGGGCGATGATTTCGCTCACGTCGCGGGTTCAATGTGAGACTAAGGAGTAAGGTACAATGAAAGTTCGTGCATCGGTGAAACCGATCTGCGACAAGTGCAAGGTCATCAAGCGCCATAACCGCGTGATGGTGATCTGCGAGAATCCGAAGCACAAGCAGCGCCAGGGCTGATGCCCGGCTCCTGCGTTTTCTGGAGGCACCATGGCACGTATCGCGGGCGTCGACCTGCCGCGTGAAAAGCGGATCGAGATCGCGCTCACCTACATCTTCGGGATCGGCCTGAAGACCAGTCAGGACATCCTGGCCAAGGCCGGGATCAATCCTGACACCCGTACCCGTAACCTCACCGAGGACGAGGTCGCCAAGCTCCGTGAGGAGATCGACCGCAACCGTCAGGTCGAGGGGGATCTGCGTCGCGTCGTTTCGATGAACATCAAGCGTCTCATCGAGATTGGCTGCTTCCGCGGAATCCGGCACCGCAAGGGTCTGCCGGTCCGGGGTCAGCGGACCAAGACCAACGCGCGTACCCGTCGGGGCGCCAAGAAGACCGTCGCAGGCAAGAAAAAGTAGCGCTGAGCGCACCTGCGGGTGCGCGTTGTAAACCGGGTGGTCGTCTCGTTCGCCACACCGGGATGAAGGCGTTATCTGTCGTAAAGGAGACATCCATTGGCGAAGCAAGCCGCCAAGCCCAAGCGTCGTGAACGCAAGAACGTTCACAGCGGTGTGGTGCATATCAGTTCCACCTTCAACAACACCATTGTCACGATCACCGACCCGTCCGGTGCCGTGATTTCCTGGGGTTCCGCCGGTACCGTCGGCTTCAAGGGTGCCAAGAAGGGCACTCCGTTCGCGGCCCAGCAGGCTGCCGAGCAGGCTGCCGCCACCGCCATGGAGCACGGGATGCGTTCGGTCGAGGTGCTCGTGAAGGGCCCTGGATCCGGTCGTGAGACCGCCATTCGTGCCCTGCAGACCGCCGGTCTCGAGGTGTCCCTCATCAAGGACGTCACCCCGATTCCCCACAACGGCTGCCGTCCCCCCAAGCGCCGCCGCGTCTAGTTGTTGAAGGAGTAATCGACCATGGCTCGTCATACCGGCCCGGTCTGTCGCCTGTGCCGCGCAGAAGGGACCAAGCTCTTCCTCAAGGGCGAAAAGTGCAACACGGGCAAGTGTCCGATCGTCAAGCGGGGCCAGCGTCCCGGTCAGCATGGCGCTGCGCGCCACAAGACGTCGGAATATGGCCTCCGTCTGCGTGAAAAGCAGAAGGCCCGTCGCTTCTATGGCGTCGGCGAGAAGCAGTTCGTCATTTATTACCAGCTCGCCACCCGCAAGCAGGGTGTCACCGGTGAGCGTCTCCTCCAGATCCTCGAGACCCGTCTCGACAACGTGATCTACCGGATGGGTTTCGCGCCCAGCCGTCCTTCTGCTCGCCAGATGGTCGGTCACGGCCATATCGCGGTCAACGGTCGTCGCGTCGACATCGCCAGCTTCCGCGTCAAGGTGGGTGACAAGGTCACCGTGATCGACAAGAGTTCCGAGTTCGTCAAGGCCAGCATCTCGCGCACGCCCGTCACCAAGGCGCCGTCGTGGCTCGAGATCGAGGCAGACAAGCTCACCGGTTCGATCGTGGCCATTCCTGCCCGTGAGGACATCGATGCCTCGATCCGCGAGAACCTGATCGTCGAGTACTACTCGCGGTAGGGTCCGTCTTCGGCTGTCACCACATCCCGCTCCAGGCGGGACGATATGAGGAATTCATGGATAAGCCCAAGATTGAACGGGTCGAGACGTACAAGACCCCGGATGGTCTCACCTACAGCAAGTTCGTGGCCGAGCCGCTCGAGCGCGGCTATGGCAACACGCTCGGTAATGCTCTGCGTCGGGTGTTGCTGAGTGACATCGACGGCGCGGCCATCACGGCTGTTCGCATCGACGGTGTGCCGCACGAGTTCGCCTCCATGCCCGGCGTGGTCGAAGATGTCATCGACATCATCCTCAACCTCAAGGGTGTCGTGCTCAAACTCCACGGTTCCGATGCCAAGACGGCGCATCTCAGCGTGCATCGCGAGGGTGTCGTCACGGCCGGTGACATCGTCACCGACTCGGACGTCGAGGTCATCAACCCCGAGTGGGTCATCGCGACCCTCGACAAGGGGGCATCCATCGACATCGAGCTCCAGATCGAGCGTGGCAAGGGGTTCGTGCCTGCGGACAAGAATCGCAAGCCGCATCAGGCCGTGGGGGTCATTCCCATCGATTCGATCTTCATGCCGATCCGGAAGGTCAACTACACCGTCGAGGATACTCGCGTGGGTCAGATGACCGACTATGATCGACTGAACATCGAGATCTGGACCAACGGGGCCGTCGATTCGACGGAGGCCGTCAGCCGCGCTGCGGACACCCTCATCCGGCACCTCGACGTGTTCGCCGACCTCGCCCGGGAATCGCTGCCCGGCGGTGGCCGCAAGTCGGAAGGTACCGACTCCGGCGCCCCCTCCCCGCTCGACATGTCGATCGAGGAGCTGGAGCTGTCGGTGCGTGCTTACAACTGCCTGAAGCGCGCCAACATTTACACCGTCGGCGACCTGCTCAAGAAGACCGAGCGGGAACTGATGGACATCAAGAACTTCGGCAAGAAGTCTGCCGAGGAAGTCATCGAACGCATGCGCCAGTTTGGTTTCCACATGGCGAGCGGTGATACCTCCGACGATTTCGTTGCCAGCAGAGAGGATTGATCGATGCGTCATCGCAAGGCAAAGAACCGCCTTTCCAAGCCGAGTGACCAGCGTCGGGCGTTGCTCCGGTCTTTGACCACCGAGCTGTTCCGGCACGGTCGGATCATCACCACCGAGGCCCGCGCAAAGGCTCTCCGTGAGTCGGCCGACCACATGGTGACGCTCGCGAAGCAGGCACTTGCCGCCCAGGGTTCGCCCCGGGCTCTTCACGCCCGTCGTCAGGCCGAGGCTTTCATCCTCGACGGTGAGGTGTGCCGCCAGCTCTTCGTGGAGATCGCACCGCGATTCCAGGAGCGCGCGGGGGGTTACACCCAGATCTACAAGACCGAGCCGCGTCGGGGCGACAATGCTCCGCAGGCCCTCGTGTCGCTGATCGAGGGCTGAGGTCGGGGATCCGTCATGCGCAACGTGGCTCTGCTCATTGCCTATGACGGATCCGGCTTCGCCGGTTCTCAGCGCCAGGTGGGCGTGCGAACGGTCCAGAGCGTGCTGGAGCAGGCTCTGGAGGGTCTGACGGGTGAGTCACCGGAGGTTGCGCGATTCGCGGCTGCCGGCCGTACCGATTCGGGAGTCCATGCGCGGGGCATGGTGGTCAACTTCAGGTCCGAGCGTCTTCTCGCGCCGCGGTCCTGGGTGGGGGGCCTCAATGTCCGGTTGCAGGACGACATCCGAGTCCTCGACGCCGTCGAGGTCGAAGATGGTTTCCACAGCCGATTTTCGGCGGTGGCCCGTTCTTATCGATACGAGGTTCTCGCCAGCCGGTACCCTGACCCGTTGTGTCGCTCTCAAGTGCTGTGGGAGCCGCGTCCTTTACCAGCGCGTGACGCGCTAGTCGAGTCGTTCCGTTCGATCGTGGGAACCCACGATTTCACGGCTTTCGGTTCGAAGGGTGCCAATGACCGGAGCCCGGTGTGCACGGTGATGGAAGCGGATGTCGAGGATCGCGGTGAGCGCCTCGTTTTCCGGGTCAAGGCCCGGAGTTTCCTCTACCACATGGTGCGGCGCCTGGTCGGTGCAGCTCTCGAGGTGGGACGTGGTCGATTTCCAGCCGCCACCTTGCGTGAGCTGCTGGAACCGGGAAAGCACCGCTTCGTTCCGCCCACGGCCCCTGCGCGTGGACTTGTTTTCTGGAGTGTGGATTATCGCCCGCCGTACGCGGGATTGTTCGGGTCTCTTTTAGGAGGAGCGACGTGAAGACGTTTGTTGCCAAGGCGGGTGAAGTGAACCGCCAGTGGCATGTGGTCGATGCCGAGGGTCAGACTCTCGGGCGCATCGCCACCATCATTGCCGACTTGCTGCGCGGGAAGCGCAAGCCCATCTTTACTCCGCATGTCGATTGCGGGGACTTCGTGATCGTGGTCAATGCCGAGAAGGTCAAGGTTTCCGGCAAGAAGTTCACGGCCAAGGAGTACCATCACCACACCGGCTGGCCCGGTGGTCATCGCATCAGCAATTTTGCCAAGATGCAGGGTGAAAAGCCCCAGCGGATCATCGAGATCGCCGTGCGGGGCATGCTCCCCAACACCCGTCTGGGCCGGGCCCAGTACGGCAAGCTCAAGGTCTATGCTGGCGCCGAGCATCCGCATGCTGCGCAGCAGCCGGTGGCATATGAGTTCGTGAAGAAGGAGGCCGTCCGTGGCTAAGTCCACTGCCGCTTACTGGGGAACCGGTCGTCGCAAGACGGCGGTAGCCCGCGTCCGTCTCGTGCCGGGTACTGGCACGGTGACCGTCAACGAGCGTCCCCTCGACCACTACGTCGGTTTCCGCTCGGTCCTCATCCGTGAGGTCTCGCTCCCCCTGGATGCCACCCAGAACGTCGGTCGCTATGACGTCAACGTCCGGGTGCACGGCGGCGGTGTCACGAGTCAGGTCGGCGCCATCCGTCTCGGTGTCGCACGTGCGCTTCTCAAGATGGATCCCGAGTATCGCGGTGTCCTTCGCGAAGAGGAACTCCTCACCCGCGATCCCCGTGCCAAGGAGCGCAAGAAGTACGGCCGCAAGAAGGCCCGTAAGCGCTTCCAGTTCTCCAAGCGTTGATCGGTCGGACCCCTGCCCAGGCAGGGGTCCCCTTTTTTTTCTAGGCTTCTGCCCCGTCGTTCCGACCCTTGTTTTGATGCGGTCCGGATGAAGCTTCCGAGAGGGGTTTGTGGCCAGTTCAAGATGGGTACAAGATCGCGTCGTGACACGACATTCCGAGGAGCTTTCAATGAGCGAGACGATGCGCATCATGCTGCCTGGCCCGACGCCGATCCCTGACTCCGTGCTCCGGGAGATGGCGCGACCGATGATCAACCATCGCGGCAAGGAGTTTCGCGCCCTGTTCGAGGCCATCACCGAGGACCTCAAGTGGGCGTATCAGACCCGGAATGACGTGTTCATCCTCACGACCTCGGGTTCGGGTGCGATGGAGGCGGCCATCGTCAACACGCTCTCGCCGTCCGATCGTGTCCTGGCGTGCGTGGCGGGTGAGTTCGGCAAGCGGTTCGCGCAGATCGCCGAGACGTACGGT
The DNA here is from genome assembly GCA_044235265.1 of Candidatus Sericytochromatia bacterium. Classification (GTDB taxonomy): domain Bacteria; phylum Cyanobacteriota; class Sericytochromatia; order S15B-MN24; family UBA4093; genus JAYKJE01. Next base: position 2,818 of record JBIIHZ010000060.1, on the reverse strand, counting down.
GCAAGCGTGGATCGCCTGGAAGCGCCTTACGGGGCGCCCATCACTCCCGAGATGGTCGCAGACAAGTTGCGGGGCGTCCATTACAAGGCCGTTCTCGTCACTCACAACGAGACCTCCACGGCCCTGCTCAATCCCATCGGCGAGATCGCGGCCGTCATCCGTCAGGCGTTGCCCGACGCCCTGATCCTGGTCGATTCCGTCTCGGGGCTTGGAACCGCCCCGCTTCCGGTCGACGAGTGGGATCTCGACGTGGTCCTCGCGGGAGCCCAGAAGGCCTTCATGGTGCCGCCCGGGCTGGCTTTCGCCTCCGTGAGCCCCCGGGCATGGGCCGCTCACGCCGAGGCGCGGATGCCCCGCTTTTACTTCGATTTCGGTCAGGCGAGAGATTTTGCGCGCAAGGGGCAGACGCCCTGGACTCCGGCGATCTCGCTCTTCTTCGCCCTGGCTCGTGCGATGGAGATGCTCAAGGCGGAGGGTCTCGAGACCATCTACGCCCGCCATGACCGCCTCACGCGCATGGTGCGCGCCGGTGCCCGGGCGCTCGGTCTGGGGCTCGTCCAGAGCGACGATCGTTATGCGTCGCGTGCCGTGACGGGTATCTATGCGCCCGAGGGCTTGCATCCTTCCCGGATCCAGGCACTGCTCCAGGAAAAGTTCGGCTATGTCGTGGCGGGTGGACAGGGTCCCCTCGTCGATACCATCTTCCGGGTTGGCCACCTCGGCTATTACGACGACACGGACATGCTCGGTCTGCTGGCTGCGCTGGAGGCCGTGCTCGCGGAATCCGCGGTCGCGGTTCAACCGGGTGCTGCCGTCGGGGCCGCGCTCGAGGTGCGCCGCCAGTCCCTTCATCGTGCACAGGAGTCCATCTGACCGTGAGCCAGTCTTCGATCGCCCAGGAGGCGCAAACGTCCATGACCCGTCCTTTCCGCGTTCTGGTTCTTGACCGGGTCGATCCATCGGGTCTCGAGATCCTGGGCCAGCTGGCCGAGGTGGATGCTCGAGATGCCATCAGTCCTCAGGACCTGCTCGAGATCATCGGGGGATTCGATGCCCTGATGGTGCGGTCGGCGACCCGGGTCACGGCAGAGGTCCTCGCTGCGGGCAAGCGCCTCAAGATCGTGGGGCGGGCAGGCGTCGGCGTGGACAACATCGATGTCCCCGCCGCGACCCAGCACGGGGTCGTGGTCGTCAATTCTCCCGAAGGCAATACCATCGCTGCTGCCGAGCATGCCGTCGCACTCATGATGGCCGTGTCCCGGCGCGTCACGGCCGCCGATGCCGCGATGAAGGGGGGACATTGGGCCCGCGAGCGGTTCGTCGGTACGGAGCTGTACCACAAGACTCTCGGTATCCTCGGGCTGGGCAAGATCGGGGCGCGGGTGGCCAAGGTGGCCCGTGCTCTGGGTATGCAGGTCCTGGGGTGTGACCCTTTCCTCACTGCCGAGCGTGCGCAGGATCTCGGTGTCGAGCCCGTCTCCTTCGACGAGTTGCTGGCCAAGAGCGACGTCATCAGCCTCCACGTGCCGAAGACTCCCGAGACGCATCACCTCTTCGATGCCACCAACCTCTCGCGCTGCAAGCCCGGGGTACGTCTGGTGAACTGCTCGCGTGGTGGCATCATCGACGAGGCTGCGCTCGTGGAGGCCATCCGGAGTGGCCACGTCGCCGCAGCGGCGCTCGATGTGTTCGAGAAGGAGCCGCTCGGGGAGAGTGCCCTCCGGGAACTTGGCGACCGGATCGTCCTGACCCCGCACCTGGGGGCGTCCACGGAAGAGGCGCAGATCAAGGTCGCGGTCGACGTCGCCGAGCAGATCGTGGCCGTCCTCGAGGGCGGGAGCGCGCGTTCGGCCGTCAATATCCCGAGCCTGCGCCCGGAGTGGGTCGAGTACGTCCGCCCCCTCCTCCCGCTGGCGGAGAAGGTCGGCTCTCTGGCCGCCCAGCTCCATCAGGGGCCCATCGAGCGAATCGATGTGCTCTTCCAGGGCGCGCTGGCCGGCAAGCCCGTCGATCCGCTGCTGACGGCAGTTCTCAAGGGGGTGCTCGGAAACGCCGTCGGCGAGAGCGTGAACTACGTGAACGCGTCGCACGTGGCGCGGGAGCGTGGTATCGAGGTCCGGGAATCCCGCTCGAGCGAGGTGAAGGACTACGCCGAGCTGCTCTCCGTGACGGTTCATGGCAAGAACGGCTGGCATACGGTGGCCGGCACCATCCTGGGTGACGGGGATGCGCGCATCGTCCGGATCGACGAGCACGCGTTCAGCCTGAAGCCCGTGGGCGACATCCTGGTCGCCACGCACCAGGATCGTCCGGGCATGATCGGTATCGTCGGCACGCTGCTGGGCGAACTCGGCGTGAATATCTTCGGCTTCCAGCTCGGGCGGCGCTACCGCAACGGGCCCGCCCTGATGGTGCTCAACGTCGAGGATCCCATCACGCCGGAAGGCCTGGTACGCCTGGATGCCATCGACGGCATCGACGGCGTCCGGTTCGTGCGGTTCTGATCGACCGGTCTAGAGCACGATCACGACCGGCATCCCGGGCTTCCATGACGCCCGCCAGGTCTCGGCCTCGGCGGGCGCCAGGAGCGCGTTGCCCCGGGTGGTTCCCCGGGCCACCTTCACGCGGAGGGTCCGGGGACGCTCGCCGACCCATCCCTGGAGACCGTCCTCGCCGTGCGCGTACAGCACGACCAGCGCCCCGCCGGGGAGCAGGTTGCCGCGTTCGTCCTCGAGACGCGCGGCAAAGGCCGGTTGCATCCCCGAGCCTCGCGCATCCAGGATGAGGCCCGTCACGGGGCCCGTCAGCGGCACCGTGG
>JBIIHZ010000059.1:0-8353 GCA_044235265.1 Candidatus Sericytochromatia bacterium | reverse complement strand
CTCGGCCACCACCATCGCACCCTCGAGATCGGTCTCGGGCATGAGGACCAGCATCTCCTCGCCCCCGAAACGTGCCGGAACATCGAGCTCCCGGATGTTCTCCCGGATCACCTCGGCGACGAGCCGAAGCACGTCGTCGCCGGTGGCATGGCCGTAGGTGTCGTTGAACTTCTTGAAGTGGTCGATGTCCATCATCAGGACGGACAGCGAGGAACCGTACCGCAGGGAGCGTCGGAGCTCCACGCCGAGCTTCTGTTCGAAGTACGAGCGCACGAACAGGCGGGTCAGAGCATCGACCGTGGCCCTCTCGTAGAGCTTCGCGTTCTGGATCGCGACGGCTGCCTGACTCGCGATCGCCTTCAGGAAGTCGAGATCACGCTCGCTGAAGGCATTCACGACCACCTGCGAGTCGACGTACAGCACCCCGAGGGCATCCTGGCTGACGGTGAGCGGCACGCACATGACGCTGCGCAGGTTGAGGTCGAGGATCGACTGCTGCGCCTGAAGGGTGGCGTGCCCGTGCGTATCCAGGACACACTCGGCCTCCTGGGTGGCAAGGACCCGCTGCGTGATGCTGCCGGACACCTTCTCGGACTCGGTGAGCACGTTCCCGTGGCGATCCCGGGCCAGGTGACAGCGGAGGTGGTCTCCCGTCTCGCTCAGCAGGACGAAGACCCGATCAGCCTTCGTGAGCTTGAGGGTGAAATCGGCCACCAGATCGAGGACCGACGCCAGCACCAGGGTCGTGGACACGGTCCTGGCCAGGTTGTTCAGCATCTCGAGACGGTGCGACTGGTCGGCACTGTCGACCGCGATCTGGCAGTTGTGGATGGCCTGCGCGGCCTGCGAGGCAAACGTCCCCAGCAACTCGACGGTGCCGGGGCGCTCGGTCGGAACCGCCACGCGCCAGTCGGCATAGACGACGGCGAAAACGGCCCCGGCCCGATCCCGCAGGGGCACGGCAGCGAGGCTACAGACGCCCACGGCCGCGGCCTCGCGCAGTGTACTCGCGTCGCTGAGGATCTGGAGCTCTCCTGTCCGGAACGCCTCGTGGACGGCCGATTCGACGAACTGCCAGGCCCGCGGATTCCGCTCGCGCGGATCCACGGTGGAGGCCCGGAACGTCAGCCCCGCTTCGTGACGCACGACGTAGAAGCCACGCTCGGCGCCAAGGAGCGTGACCGTCATCTGGACGACCGTCTCGAGAAGCGGGACCAGGTCGGTGGCCCCGTGCGTCTCCGTGCCCCACTGGACGAGCTGCTGGAGGTTGTCATGCGCCAGCGACAGCGATTCGAGACGCGACCGGACGGCCTCGAGTTCCTGCTGGAGCGCCTGGACCGTGCCGTCGTCGCCCCGTGCGACCACACGGCTGCCGCGCACCCACGCTTCGGCCCCGTAAAGGACGTGCCAGAACTCCTCGAGCCCCAGCCAGTCGTCGCTCGCGCCGTGCGACCCGATTGAGGCGGCCATGGCGAGCACGCGCTCCCTCAGGGCGGACAGCTGCTGGCCCTTGCGCGCCGGATGCGTCTCGGACAGGGCCCAGGCGAGCCTGTGCAGCACCTCCACCGGGACGGCTGGTGGGGTGGCCTGGTCCTGGGGCGCGATCGTCTCCAGGGCACGACGGGCCGCCGCGGGCCCCTGTTCGCGCAATTCGGACAGGGCGAGCCACGTGACCAGCTGGAGGGCGACCGGCTGCATGCCCCGTTCGAGCGCCGCAGGTAGCGCCCGATCTACGATCGTGCGGACGCTGTCATGACGCTTCTCGAACCAGGCCAGGGTAGCCGCGAGGGCCTCGAGACGCAGGGCGGGGCCCCGATGCGATTGCTGCTCGAACAGCGCGGACAGCCGCACACTCTCCTGGCGGGCAGCCTCGTATTCGCGGAACCGGATCAGCAACTCCAGACCTGCCAGCATCCGCTGGGGCTCGAACTCGTCGATGCCCGTCCTGCGAGCCGCCTCACCCGCCGCGTCGACGAACTCCTGAGCCTCCACGAGGCGTCCGGCCGCCAGCAGGACCTCCGCCCGGATCGTGGACCAGAGCACCTCGAGATACGTCGAGGGGGATCGGGTCTGGACGGTCTCGGCTTCGGCCAGCAGGTCGAAGGCTTCGCCCAGTCGTCCGGCCTGGCCGGCAGCACGGGCGGCGACGGTCCATGCATACCCTTCGTAGAGGGCATTCCCGGTTTCCCGTGCGCCCAGAGCCGCAAGTCTCCCGTGGGCGATCGCCTGGTCGAGGCGACCGTGCTCGTGACAGGCCATGGCCATGTTGATGTAGGCACAGAGCTCGTCGTCCCGGATCCCCAGGTCCACGCACAGGTCCACCGTGCGCGCGAAGCAATCGAGGGCCTCGGGATAATGACCGAGGCGCATGTGGGCGTTGCCGAGAAGGTTCAGGGCCTCGTTGAGGCCGATGCGATCGCCCAGAGATTCCTTGATGCCGCGGGATTCGACCAGGTAAGCCAGGCCCTCGGACATCCGCTCGGGCGCCGACTGGACGAAGAAGATCCCCAGCTGACCGAGCGCGGACGAGAGGGTCCACTGGTCCTGAGCTTCTCGCGCCAGGGCAAGCGCCGTCTCGCCGCTTTCGATGGCCCGCCGGACATCCCCGGCGAAGTTGGTGACCATGGCCCGGCGCAACCACAGCCGGCGCATGGCGGGCTGGTTAGGAAGCCCCTCGAGCCGGTTCAGACCGGCATCCAGGAGGACCAGCGCCTCATCGAAGCGAGAGCGGATCTGATGCAGGATAGCGTGGCTGGTGAGGATGGTCGCAGCCTGCACGCGATCGCCGAGTTCATCCGCCAGGCCGAGGGCCTGCTGGTACAGGTCCTGCGCCTGGTCGAGCTGCGACTGCGAACGGAGGGCATCTCCCATCACGTGCAGCATGGCCAGACGGTCGCTGGCCTCCCGGACGTGCGGCGCGACCTGCTCGGCCAGCTTGTATGCCTGGGCGGGAGCCCCGAGGCTGAAACTCATGCGTGCAGCCAGCAAGGCCGGTTCCACCCCGCGAGCCGGGTCGTCGGAGACCAGGCCGAGACGCGCCAGATCGAACAGCACCTCCCGGGAGCGTTCGTTCCCGGCGAGCCGAGCCCCCTCGCGGATCGCCTCGGCGACCCGACCGCACCACATGGCGCGTTCCGGGGCAGGCCAGTCGACCTCGACGGCGGCGGCGACATGCCCCCCGGCGACCTCGAGACCTCCGTCGAGCGAGCGGAGGACACTCTCCCGCTCGAGGGCCTCGACGGCATCCAGGACCTGCTCCTCGCTCCACGCAAGGACGGCGCGCGCCCGGGACACGGGGAGACGTCGCCCGTGCAGCACGACCACCCGCAGCAGCAGGAGGGCGTCCGGGCCCAGCTTCCCCAGGCGCTGGACCAGGAGATCCCGGTAGTCGCCCGGCAGATCCGCGGGCTCCAGCTGGAGGCCTTCCGTGAGCCAGCGCCCCGAGCGGCGGAGCAACTTTCCCGACTCGACGAGATGGCGCAACGCCCCGTCCAGGAACTGGGGATTCCCCTCCGTCAGCTCGGTCAGGCGGTCCGCGAAGGCAGCCGAGACGTCCCGGGTCCCGAGCACCGCCCCGATGAAGGCCAGGCAGGCCTCTCCGTCGAGCGAACCGAGGTCGATGGCGTCGGCCAAGGGTTCCCGCCCGGCCCGGACCACCATCAACCGGCCCGCGGAGACGCTGCGTTCGACCTCGGCCAGCAGCTCGACCGAGCCCGTATCCGCCAGGTGCCAGTCATCGACGATGAGCACGGTCGGCCTGGCATCGACCCCGGAGCGGATGAGATCGACGACCGCTGCCTGCAGGCGGGACTTCAGGACGCGCGGATCGACGGCCTCGAGCGAGCCCGGAGCCGAGACCCCGGGCAGGATCATCGAGAAGAGGTCACGCCGGGGCTCCTGCTCTTCAGGTGAGAGGGCCGCCCAGAGCGGTGCGAGCAACTCTCCGAAGAGGGCGTAGGGCTGCGCCTCCTCGCCACCTCGTCCCCTGAGGACCTGGACCCCCGCCACCTGGGCGCGCTGGACGAGTTCGTCCAGGAGCCGACTCTTGCCGATCCCGGGCTTCCCGACGAGCGCAAGCGGCGCGGCCTGTCCCCAGGTGAGCCGGGTGAGCGACTCGTCCAGCTGATCGAGAACGGCCGCTCGGCCGATGAGGGGCGCCACGAAGAGCGTCGGCCGATCGTCATCGAAGGAGGCCGTCCCGAGGGCCACCTGCAGATCGCGTCCCGTCTGGAAGCGTTCGAGGGGATCCTTGGCCAGAAGGCGATCGATCGCCTCCGCCAGGTCGGTCGGCAAGTCAGGCACCTGCTCGGCGACGGGGACGGGAAGTTCCTCTAGGTGCGCCCGCAGCATCTGGACAGGATCCTCGTGCGCGAACGGATACCGACCGGAAAGCAAGAGATGAGCCAGGACCCCGAGGGCATAGAGGTCCGTCCGGGGATCGACCTTGTCGCGGCGAGCGATCTCGGGAGCCATGTAAGCCAGCGTGCCCTGGATGGCCGGAGAAGGCTGACCGGCGGGGGTCATCAGCCCGAAATCCATCAGTTTGACGCCACCATCGGACGTCAGGAACAGGTTCTCGGCCTTGATGTCCCCGTGGACGAGGCCCTGCAGGTGGACGGCCTCGAGAGCTGCCGTGATCCGGGTCAGGATCTCGCGCACCTGCTGGTGCGGAAGGGGGAGTTCCGCGTCGAGAGGCTTGCCGTCGACGACCTCCATGGTGAAGAAAGGCGTCCCGTCATCGAGGTTCCCGAAATCATGAACGGCGACCACCCCGGGGTGCCGGAAGCGGCTCATCCCCCGGAATTCCTGCTTGAAGCGCAGGACGGCATCCTCGGCCTCGCCCGGGTTCGTCAGGTCGAGCGTCTTCAGGGCAACCCGCTCGCCCGAGACCCGATCCTCGGCAAGGTACACGGAGCCCATGCCGCCACGACCGAGCAGCGAGAGCAGGTGATACCTCTGGGAACGCTGTTCGAGCATGCGCCTCCGTCAACGCTGGGGGCTGGACAGCAACCGCGGGCTCATCCTATCAGATCGAGAAACGACCCGACAACGACGTGATCAAGGATATAGCCCCCGGAGCTTGAAGGCATCCGCCACGCGGCCGACCCCTTCGATGTACGCAGCCATCCGGTAAGACACCTTGCGGCTCTCGACGTTCTGCACCACACGGCTGAAAGCACGCGCCATGATGGCCTGGAGACGGTCGTTGACTTCGGCCTCCGTCCAGAACAGCTGCTGGGTTCCCTGTACCCATTCGAAGTAGGAAACGATCACACCGCCCGAGTTGACGAAGATGTCGGGCAATACCGTGATGCCTCGCCGCTCGAGGATCGTATCGGCCTCGAACGTCGTGGGCGCGTTGGCCCCCTCGATCACGTACTCGGCCCGGATCCGATCGGCATTGCCGGCGTGAATCTGACCGCCCAGCGAGGCGGGGATGAGGACGTCGCAGTCGAGGTAGAGCAGGTCTTCCTCGGGAAGCATCGCGGCTCCCCGGTATCCCCGGATGAAATGATGACTCCGCGTGTAGGCCAGCAGGTCGGGAATGTCGAGCCCTTCGGGATCGTGAATCCCTCCCGTGAGATCCGAGACGGCGACCACCCTGGCTCCGCGCTCGTGGAGGAGGCCCGCAGCGACCGACCCGAGCTTGCCGAAGCCCTGGACCACGACCCGCAGGCCTTTCCAGTCTCGCCCATGGTGTCGCAGCAACTCATCGAGGGCATAGACCACCCCGCGACCCGTCGCATGCGCACGCCCCTGGGTCCCCCCGATCGCCTCGGGTTTTCCCGTCACGACTCCCGGAGCCGCATAGCCCTGGTTGGTGGACCAGGTGTCCATGATCCAGGCCATCTCGCGCGGATGGGTGTTGTAGTCGGGGGAGGGAATGTCCTTCTGGGGGTCGAAGACCGCGATCATGTCTGCCGTATGCCGGCGCGTCACGCGCTCGAGCTCGTTGATGGAGAGGCTGTGCGGATCGACCGTGACCCCGCCCTTGGCCCCGCCGTAAGGCAGCCCGACCAGCGCACATTGCCATGTCATCAGCATGGCCAGGGGCTTGATCTTGTCGAGGTCGACGGACGCGTGGAACCGGATACCGCCGGTGTAGGGCCCCAGGACGTTGTTGTGCTGGACGCGATAACCGGCGAACATGTGCACGGAACCGTCGTCGAGCCGCACGGGACTGTGTACCTGGAAAATCTTGTCCGGCGTTTCGAGGCGGTCGACGAGACCCGGCGCCAGCCCCAGGAGCTCGGCTCCCTTGCGCAACTGGAGCTTGGCCTTCTCGAGGTGATCGATTTCGTGGTGAAGGGTTCCCGTCGTCATTGACTCCCCCTGTGGCAGATGATGAGGTTGAAGATCCGTGCCCCGATTATACCATTCTTGACCGGTGACCGACCCGGTCCTCCGACTTCGAGCTCCCCCATGACCAGCCTTCCCGACCTCGCCACCCTCCCCCTCCCGCACCCCGAGATCCAGCACCTGCTGATGCAGGGCTGCTGCGAGCTGGGCCTCGATCTGCACCTGGTGGGAGGGTCCGTGCGAGACCTCCTGATGGGCCGCGAGCTCCACGATCTCGACTACGTGGTCTCGGGGTCGAGCGATCGCCTGGCCCGCCGGGTCGCGGGCCCGCTGAAAGCACATTTCGTCTGCCTCGACGAGCATTTCGGCGTCATGCGGCTGATCCTGCCCGACGGCCTCCAGCTCGATCTCACGAACCGCCAGGGAGACTCCCTGGCGGACGATCTCGCCCGTCGGGACTGCTCCGTCAACGCGATCGCCCTGACGATGGTCGAGGATGGTGCCCGGCTGGAGCACCCTCGCCCGGTGGACCCGACGGGAGGCCTCGCCGACCTGGAAGCCCGGCGGATGCGGGCCATCAGCCTCGAGAACCTGCTGGCCGACCCCGTGCGCATCCTGCGACTCCTCCGGATCGCCGCCACCCATGCCTTCTCGCTGGATCTCGAAACCCTGGGATGGATCGAGTCGCATGCCCGGGCCCTGAAAGAGGCCCCCGGGGAGCGCGTGGCGACCGAGTTGCAGCAGATCCTCGCGAGACCCGATGCCGAGCGGTGGGTCATGCGGCTCCTGGGACTGGGGCTGCTCGACGTCCTCTTGCCCGAAACCACGGCCCTCCGGAAGCTGGTCCGGGGCCCGGCCCGGGAACCATGGCTCTTCGTGGACACCCTCGAACGCCTCCGGCGCTTCGACATGGGGACAGGGAGGTTCGGATCGGAAGCACCGGAAGCCGCGGCGCGCCTGATGACGCACCTCGAAAACCGGCTTCCGGGCGGCACCCGCCTCGACGCCGCCCTGCGCCTCGGCCTGCTGCTGATGGACACGGGTCGCCCGTGGTGCCGGGAGGTCACGCCCGACGGGGCGTATGCGTTTCCCGGGCACGTGCTCGAAGGCGAAGGACGAGCCCGGACCGCGAGCGAGCGACTGAGACTTTCGGGCCGTACGACGGAGGTCGTCGTCGCCCTGGTGAAGCATCAGGAGGCGCTGGCAACCTGGAGGATCCAGCCCGCGTCGCCGGTCGCGCGCTACCGGCTGTTCAAGGTGCTGGGGGCAGCCACCCCCGGTCTCCTGCTCTCGGCCGGGGAAGACGACTGGCCTGCCGCGCGTGAAACCCTGATCGCCTACCTCGATCCGTCGAGTGCGCTGACCCGACCGACCCGCCTGCTGACGGGCGACGTGGCCCGCAAGGCCCTGGACCTCCGGCCCGGACCGGCGCTGGGCGCCCTTCTGGAGCGGGCACTCGAGGCGCAACTCGCAGGGGCGTTCGACGACGTGGATGGGGCGATCGCCTGGGCCCGCACGACAGGCGCCGAGCCCGACGCCCCACCGTTTTGACGGCACACGGGTGACGTGTTATACACCCATGACCAGACATGCACCCCGGTTCACGCCGGGGCTTCACGCGAAACGAGACATCCCGCCCCATGGCCCTTTTCCAGACCTTTCTGATGATCATGCAAGCCCTTCTCTCGGTGGCGCTCATCGCGGGGGTGCTGCTGCACTCGGCCAAGGGCGAAGGGCTGGCTGGCATCGGGGGCCAGTCGCACCTGTTCGGGAGCCAGAAGGACGTCGAGGCGGGCCTTAACTGGTTCACGGGCATCGTCTCCGGTCTGTGGTTCGCGATCGCCATCCTTCTCTCGATCCTGGGGCGGCAAGGAGTCTGAACACGGTGAACCGTCGCATCATCGGGTCCCTCGTCACCCTCACGGCACTCGCCGGTTGCATGAGCGGGGTGAGACGCCCCCCTGATCCGGTTCCCTACAATCAGCTCACGGCCAAGATTTCTAACCCCAAGATCCAGGCGGGTGAAGTCGGGCACCCCTACCCCATCCTCACG
>JBIIHZ010000058.1:0-8381 GCA_044235265.1 Candidatus Sericytochromatia bacterium | reverse complement strand
TCCTGGACCATCGTGAGCAGCGTCGCCCCGGGAAGGGCCAGGATACGCGATGGTGTCGAGGTCTGCACGCTGGCGATGCGCTTGTTGCCGGTAGAGAAGAACCCCCACTCTCCGAAGAGGTCCCCGGAGCGCAGGCGTGTCAGGACCTGGTCCTCGCGCGTGACCTCACACTCGCCATGGGTGATCACGTAGAAATAGGGGGCATCCTCCGTGTGGTCCCCTTCCCGGAGGATGGCTTCTCCCGGTTCCGGGGTGAGGACCGTACGGTGGGCCGCGAACTCGCTCGTCCAGGCCCAGAGGTCCCGGACTCCCCACGACTGCAGCGCCCGACCGATCGCGACCGCGTCGAGGGCCGATTCGTCCTGGCGTCCGAACTCGAAGGTCTGGAGCGGGTGCGCGAGCCGGAAGGCTTCGCGGTACTGCTCGGGCAAGGTGTGGCGGTGAGCCAGCACGAGGTTCGAGGGGTCTGCGAGGTGGAGGAAGTCCTCGATGTAGCCGTGGATGATGGCCTCGCCCGCATCCACGATCACCTGTTGCCCCTGGAGCAGGGCCTCGAGCGTCGCGAGACGGGCATCCGAGATGAGGCCCCTCTGGTGCATGTCGAGCAACTGTCGGTGGCCGGCCGTATCCGACGTGATGACCACGGTGTCGCCGCCCAGGGTGACGGACATGCCGACGCACGGAACGGCGTGGCACGCATCATGGAAATCGAGGCGCGCTCCGCCGAGGTGCATCGGCACGCCAGGGACGATTTCCTGGAAGTCGAAGCGCCGCTCGGCTTCCGCGACGGACACGTCGAGCAGCGCGGCCAGCTTGTGCACGAGACCGGCGCGGACCTCGCGTGTCGTGTACAGCGTGAGCCGACGCTTCGCCCCGGCGAAGGCCAGGATGTCCCCCGTGTGGTCATCGTGGACATGCGAGATGAAGATGCCCCGGACCTGCTCGATGGCGATGCCCAGGTGCGCAAGGGTACGGTGGACGTACGGCGAGGTGTCGATCAGGTAGTGGTCGCCGTGAACCGTCAGCAGGTAACTCGTGCTGGGAGCTACGTGCTGAAAGGCACCGGCCGAACCGAGAATCCGGAGCGTGTTCTGCGGGTTGGGGACCAGGGTGCGAATGTCGGGCAGGTGCCAGGTGGGGCCTTGTTGCTCGCATTCCCGGAGGTCGAGCGCGAGGACCTGCTCGCCGTGGGAGATCGTGTAGGTCAGCAACCCCGTCCGGACGATCTGCACGTCGTCGAGGCATAGCGAGTCGTCCTCGTCCCAGCTTCGCAGGTCGAGGAAGGCGCTGGTAGGAATCACCTCGTTCCGGCCGTCCTTGAGCGCGAAGTAGTCACATTCGCGTTCGAACATGGCCGCACGCTCCGGGTCGAGGCCATAGGCCCGGACGTCCGGCGTGAGCCCCAGGAACGAGATGTCCATGATCGTGCTGGCGCGCGCCACCTGGCGTTCCGTGCCGACGAAGGTGAGGGGCTGCTTCACGCAGCGGTTGACCCAGTCGAAGTTCTGGTTGAAGAACACGTGTCCGAAGAACAGGAACTCGGGCACCATCTGCGGCAGGCGATCGCGCACGATCGCATCGGTGAACACGAGCGTGTCGGGCCATCCGAGGCCTCGCTGCATCAGGTGCTGGTGCACCTCCGGGAACGTGCCGAACAGGATCCGCCGAGAGCCGGCCAAGACGAGGCATGCACCTGGTAGCGTATGCAACTCCATCCGACTCTCCTTTCCCGTCTCCGCATTCTACCCGGGGCCCCGTAAACCTACCCTTCCGAAACAATTCTTCCGAGGTGGAGGCAGAGCACGTCACCCGACTCGAGCGTTCCCGACAGGGTTTCGGCGTGCTGGGCCGCGGAGCCGAGGTAGGCGAACTGCTGCAGGATCGGTCCCAGCTGCCAGCTCGGATCCAGCGGGAGCGAGAATTCCCGGCGTTCTCCCCGGTTGATCAGCGCGAGGATCATCCCTTCGTCGGTCCGGCGCAGGATCGGCTCCACGCCCGGAATCGCCCGCGTGAGCGAGCGGATGTTGCGCTCGGCCAGGAACGAACCCAGGAAGCTGATCACGGACTGCTTGCGCGCGGGTTCGTCCAGGTAATAGCCGGGAGAGTCCACGATGGGGCCGAGCAACGTGCCGAGGTGTACCGATTCTCCGGATTCCACGGGGCACGCATAGCCGATCGGTGAGCGGGCGTAGCTCAGGATCTCCCGCCCGCCCGGTGGCACGGTCATGTACGTGATCCGGCGTGAGGCCCAGACCTTCCCCCCATACGCATGGTCCGCCACCCAGACCCCCGCACGGGTGGCGTGCTTGATCATCCCCATCACGGGTTGCAACTTGTCGAGGGTGTAGCGCACCAGCGGATGGGCGATCTTCTTGCCATCCCGGAGGCGGAAGGCAGCGAGATCCGTCAGGGTCCCGGTCACGACGGCCAGCGAGCGCGGGTGCCAGGTGCGCTTGGTGCGGCCAGGGAACAGCGTGGAGCCAGACTCGGCGAAGGCCTCGCCCAGCGTCACGAGACAGCCGCCCTCGCGGACATAGGTTTCCAGACGCGTCACGAGTTCAGGTGGCAGATTCCCGGTGCCGTTGAAGAAAAGGACCCGGCAGGTCCTGAGCGTCTCGAGAGGCGTCGTGGACAGCTCGTAGACCCGGGGCTGGTACCCCCCCTCCACCAGGGCGCCATACAGTCCCGAATTGGCCGGATACTGCGTGAGGCCCCGATCCAGGGCCGCATCCAGCAGGTCGCTGCTGAGGCCGCGCGGATCCGTGCACGTCTCGAGCAGATCCCGGGTGCCATCCTGGTGGTGCAGGATGCCCACCGGCGAATGCAGTTCCTCGCTACGGGCGATCAAGCGCCCCCAGTCCTGCCGGAAGGTGCCCAGGGCCTCGACGACCTCCATCCGCTCGGAACGCTCTCCCCGGTGGTTGAACGGGGAACGGAAGAGGTACCGGTGGCCATCGGGGTCCTCTCCCTCGTGCAGCGGGTACAGGATGTTGGCCTGTGAGCCTCGCAGATACGATGCCAGCATCTTCTGGAACGTGGCCACGACGGGAACCTTGACTCCCACGTCCAGCCACCCGGCCCCGATCTCGGGGGCGATCAGGGGACCGCGGCTCAGCATCGCCGCGAACATCTTGGGGACGAACGAGATGGCGTAGGGCTGATCGAGAGGGGATGCCACCCGGATGAACTTGGGATAGATGTCGTACCCGACCGGGGCCACCGCGTTCTTCTTGCGCACGTGGTTGGGCCAGGCAGGGAGCCATGTGTCGTTGAGGGTGAAGTGCGCCTCGATCCCGAGGTCGACCCAGCTCTGACGCAGGGTTCCCAGGTACTGGACGATGCCATCCTCGACGAAGGTGGCCAGGTCTTCCAGCATCGCGCGGGTGCGGGGGCGCCCGACGGCCGGAACCAGGCTGTCGAAGTCCGGATACGAGGTGTCCCAGGCCGTGTTGAGCGCCTCGATGGTCGTGTAGCGGTGCTCGAGGGTCTGCCGCAAGCGCCGCAGGGCCTCGCCGTTGTGGTCCACCAGGAAGGGGCCCGCGCCGTACTGGGGCATGCCGGTCTCGTTGTCGAGCTGGAGGGCGACCACCTCGCCTGCCGCCACCATCGGCTGGATGAGCGGGGCCAGGGATTCGAACCAGCGTCGGACGAGCTGCAGGAAGATCGGATGATTCAGGTACACCGCCCGGTGGGCAGGGTCCTGGGGCGTCTGCATCAGCGCCTCGGGATAGCGCTTGCCGAGCCAGTGGGGAATGCCGAACCCCTGGTACTCGGCGTAGATGTACGGGCCGGGCTTGAGCATCAGGGGGATGCCCAGGCGACGGCACAGGAACAGGAAGCCTCGCAGGTCGCGCTCGGGAGCCGTCCGTCCATCGAAGTCGAACTCACCCTCCGCGATCTCGTGCCAGATCCACGGCACGTAGACCGACAGCAGGTTCACCCCCGCTTCCTTGAAAGTCTGCAGGAGTGCCTCCCATCGCTCGCGCTTGATGCGGAAGTACTGGAACTCGCCGCCCAGAACGAGGTCGGGGTGTCCCCCCACCAGGATGCGGTCGCCTTGAAACTGGATCGTCACGGTGTTTTCCTCGGGGTGTCGTACCGCCCCATTCTAGGACGAGACGCGTCCCGGGGCATGCGTTCCCGGTCACGAAGCGCTCGATTGACAAGCGTGACGACGCGGTGATAATTAGGGTTTAGCACTCGTCGCCCGAGAGTGCTAACAGTACCCGACGTGCGGAGCGCCATGAACGGACGGATCAACCGGCTCACGCCCCGGCAACAGGATATCCTGCGTGCCGTGGTCCGGGACTACATCCAGACCTTCGAGCCCGTGGGCTCGCGCACGCTGTCGCGCAAGTACGGGCTTGGACTCTCTCCGGCCACGATCCGCAACGAGCTCTCCGATCTCGAAGAAGAAGGCCTCCTGAGGCAACCGCATGCCAGTGCGGGGCGCATCCCCTCCGATGCGGGTTACAGGCTGTTCGTCGACGAGCTGCTCGAACCCGATCCGCTGGACGATCGTCAGCAGCAGATCCTCGAGTCCGTGAACAGTGGCGTCTCGGATCTCTACGATCTGCTCCTGCAGACCGCCAAGATAACCGCCCTCATCTCGGGGTGTACGGCCCTGGTCCGGGCGCCGCGTCTCGATCGCGCGCGGATCAAGTTCATCCAGCTGATGCCCGTCGGCGAGGCCGAGTGCATGCTGGTTCTGCTGACGGATCAGGGGCAGGTCACGCATCAGCTCGTGCGGCTGCCCGAGAGTCTCTCGCCAGAGGATCTGGTCGTTCTCGGCAACTTCCTGAACGAGCGCCTCGTCGGCCGTCCACTCGATCGGCTCACGGAAGCGGCGCTCGGTGCCTTCAACCGCGAGATTTCCAGGTACCATGAAGCTCTGGAGTCGCTGTACCGCGGATTGAGCCAGGCCAGGGGGAGTGGCGTCGATCGCCTCATCACCAGCCATCAGTCGTACCTGGCCCAGCAGCCCGAGTTCCACGAGGTCGGCAAGGTGGGGCAGATCCTGGGGATCCTCGAGGAGCAGCAGGCCATGATCGACGTCCTCGGGCGGGTCGCGGCGCGGGAGTCCGGGGATTCCTCGGTGCGGGTCACGATCGGCCGGGAGATGCCGTCGCCCGACCTGATGGATTGCTCGCTCGTGGTCGCGACCTACCGGCTGGGCGATCGCGTGCTCGGGGAGGTCGCCGTTCTCGGCCCGACCCGGATGCCCTATGCCACGGCGATGTCCGTCGTCGAGGCCGTGGCCGGTCGACTGGAGCAGGTTCTGGATGAGCTTTTCGGGCTCGATACGCGTTCCGTAGGAGGGAACCTTGGCAGAAGAAGACAGGCATGACACGCTCGAGCAGGCAGCTGCCGAGGCTCCCGTGGCGTCTCTCGACGCTCGCGAAGAACTCGCGCGGCTCGAGCGCACGCTCGCGGAACGCGAGGGCCAGCTCAAGCGCCTCGCCGCGGACTTCGAGAATCACAAGCGCCGCACGGAGCAGGCTCAGAAGGACCAGGTGCGCTTCGCGGCGGTTCAACTGCTCGAGTCGCTCCTGCCCGTGGTCGACAACTTCGACCTCGCTCTGGGCTCGATGAAGCCGGGCGCGGCGGTGGAGGACCTTCTCAAGGGGGTCCAGATGATCCACCGGCAATTTCAGGAAGTGCTCGAGCGCGCCGGCGTCACGCCGATGGATGCGCTCGGTAAGCCTTTCGATCCCAATTTCCACGAGGCGATGGGACAGGTCGAGACCAGCGAACATCCCGACCAGGCGGTCCTGCTCGAGATCCGCAAGGGCTACACCCTTCACGGCAAGGTGTTGCGTCACGCCTGGGTCCAGGTCGCGGTCAATGCGTCCGAGCCTCAGCCAGTTTCCATGCAAGCGGGGGACGCCCAGCCCCGGGTGAACGACGATTCCAAGGAGGAACACAATGGGTAAGGTAATCGGGATCGATCTCGGGACGACGAACTCGGTCGTCTGCGTGATGGAGGGCGGCAAGCCCGTCGTCATCCCCAACGCCGAGGGCGCGCGCCTCACGCCGTCGATCGTCGCTTTCGCCAAGAGCGGTGAGCGCCTGGTCGGTCAGGTCGCCAAGCGTCAGGCCGTCACCAACGCCGAGAACACCATCTTCTCGATCAAGCGCTTCATCGGCCATGACTACGCCGAGGCCAAGATCCAGGAAGCCAGCTCCAAGATGCCGTACAAGGTTCTTCAGGCGCTGAATTCCCCGGCCGTCGAGGTCGAGGTCACGGGCAAGCGGTACACCCCGCAGCAGATCTCGGCGATGATCCTCCAGAAGCTCAAGGCCGATGCCGAGGCGTACCTGGGCGAGAAGGTCACGCAGGCCGTCATCACCTGCCCGGCCTACTTCAACGATGCCCAGCGTCAGGCCACCAAGGATGCCGGCACGATCGCCGGGCTCGAGGTCCTGCGTATCATCAACGAGCCGACGGCATCTGCGCTCGCGTACGGCTCCGACAAGGCCAATGACCACACCATCCTGGTCTTTGACCTGGGGGGCGGGACCTTCGACGTCTCGATCCTCGAGCTGGGTGACGGGGTCTACGAGGTCAAGGCCTCGAGCGGTGACGCCAACCTCGGCGGTGACAACTTCGACGAGCGCATCATCGGCTGGATGATCGCCGAGTTCAAGCGCGACAACGGCATCGACCTCGCCAAGGACAAGATGGCGCTCCAGCGCCTGAAGGAAGCCGCAGAGAAGGCCAAGATCGAGCTGTCCTCGATGGTCAGCACGAACATCAACCTGCCCTTCATCACGGCCGACCAGACCGGTCCCAAGCACCTCGACCTCACGCTCACGCGCGCCAAGTTCGAGGAGCTGACGGCCGAGCTCGTCGAGGCCACGATGGGCCCCACCCGCCAGGCCCTCGCCGACTCGGGTCTCCAGCCTTCTCAGATCAACAAGGTCATCCTCGTCGGCGGTTCGACCCGCATCCCGGCCGTCCAGGAGGCCATCCGCAAGTTCTTCGACAAGGAGCCGGACAAGTCCGTCAACCCGGACGAGGCCGTCGCCCTCGGCGCCGCCATCCAGGCGGGCGTGCTCGGTGGTGAGGTGAAGGACGTCCTCCTGCTCGACGTCTCGCCCCTCTCGCTGGGCATCGAGACGCTGGGTGGCGTCTTCACGAAGCTCATCGAGCGCAACACGACCATCCCGACCTCGAAGAGTCAGGTCTTCTCGACGGCCGCCGATGGACAGACCCAGGTCGAGATCCACGTCCTCCAGGGCGAGCGCGAGATGGCTGGCGACAACAAGACGCTGGGTCGATTCCAGCTCTCGGGAATTCCTGCCATGCCCCGCGGCGTCCCCCAGATCGAGGTCACGTTCGACATCGATGCCAACGGCATCGTGAACGTCTCGGCCAAGGACAAGGCGACCGGCAACGAGCAGAAGATCACGATCACCAACTCGAGTGGTCTGTCCAAGGATGAGGTCGAGCGTCTGCGTCGGGATGCCGAGGCGCATGCCGAGACCGACCGCCGTCGCAAGGAGCTCGCCGAGGCCCGGAATGGAGCCGACTCTGCCATCTACACGGCCGAGAAGGCCGAGAAGGATGCAGCCGAGAAGATCTCCTCCGAGCAGAAGGACCGCATCAAGGCGGCCATCGACGCGCTCAAGGCGGTCAAGGACGGCGAGGATCTCGAGGCTGTCACCAGGACGACCTCGGACCTCATGACGGCCGTGTACGAGATCAACTCGGCCATCTTCAGCCAGGGGGATGCCGCGCCTGCAGGGGCTGCGGCGGGTGCCTCCTCCGGCTCGGGCGGCGACCACGTCGTCGATGCCGACTACGAGGAAGTGAAGTAGATCCACCAGGGGGGGGTGGTCAGGCCACTCCCCCTCGTCTTTCCGGGAATGTCCCATGAGCAAGCGCGACTATTACGAGGTTCTCGGGGTCTCCCGGAACGCGTCCGAGGACGAGATCCGCAAGGCCTATCGCAAGATGGCCCGGCAGTATCATCCCGACATCAACAAGGCTCCCGAGGCCGAGAGTCGCTTCAAGGAAGTCAACGAGGCCAACGACGTGCTGTCCGACGCCCAGAAGCGCGCCCGCTACGACCAGTACGGTCATGCGGCCGAGCAGATGGGTGGTGCTGGTGGTGCGGGCTTCGAGGGCTTCGCCGGGGGGGACATCTCGTCCATCTTCGAGGCCTTCTTCGGTGGCGCGGCCGGCATGGGCGGCTCCCGCCGCCGCCGCGGTCCCGAGCGGGGCGCCGATCTGGCCTACGAGCTCAACATCCCGTTCCGGGATGCAGCCTTCGGCGTGAGCCGGACCATCGAGGTCCAGCATCTCGCCACGTGTTCACCGTGCAAGGGTTCGGGGGCCAAGGAAGGCAGCACCGTCGTCACCTGCGCCCTCTGCCAGG
>JBIIHZ010000057.1:0-8389 GCA_044235265.1 Candidatus Sericytochromatia bacterium | reverse complement strand
TGCAACCGCCCCGGGCTGATCCGTCTCGGGACCGTCGGGAAGCCCATCGACGGCGTCGAGGTCCGGATCGCCGAGGATGGCGAGATACTTGCGCGTGGGCCGAACATCATGAAGGGCTACTTCGGCAACGAAGAGGCCACCCGGCAGGCTATCGATCCCGAAGGGTGGTTCCATACCGGGGATATCGGGGCGTTCGATGCGGACGGCTTCCTGCGGATCACGGACCGCAAGAAGGAGATCCTGGTCATGTCGAACGGCAAGAACGTCGCGCCGGCACCCATCGAGAACGCCCTGGTCGTCAGCCCCCTCATCGAACAGGCCATGGTCGTCGGAGACAACCGCAACTTCATCTCGGCCCTGGTGGTCCCGAGTTTCGATGCACTCGAGCGACTGGCGCGCGAGCGGGGCTGGAAGGATTACGCGCGCGAGAAGGTGACGTCGTATCCGGCCGTTCGCGAGGCCCTTGCTGCCGAGATCCAGTCCCGGCTCAGGGATTTCGCGCGTTTCGAGCAGGTCAAGGATTTCGTCGTCCTCGATCGCGAGTTCAGCCTGGAACAGGACGAGATCACGCCGTCGTTGAAGCTGAAGCGCCGTAACATCCTTCGTCACAACGCCGAGGCGATCGAGCAACTCTACGCGGCGGGTCGTGCGCCCGTGGAGGCCTGAGCCACTCGATGGACCTCCAGATCTGCTTTCTCGGGACGGCCGGGGCCGTGCCCACGCCGTCGCGCAACCTTTCGGCAACCCTCCTGCAGCGCGGTCCGGACCAGTTTCTCGTCGATTGCGGAGAGGGGACCCAGCGCCAGCTCATCCGCGAGGGGTCGGGGATCCACGACATCTCGCACGTGCTGCTGACTCACATGCACGCTGACCACTATCTGGGTTTGCCGGGCTTGCTCAAGACGTGGGACCTCTGGGGGCGTACGCTGCCCGTCGCCGTGTACGGTCCCCGGGGGCTGTTCGACTTTCTGGACGTGCTGAAACGGATCATCGGCAAGGTGCATTATCCCCTCACCTGGCACGAGATCCGTCCCGGGGAGGCCATCGTGTTCGAGGACTACCGGTGGGAGGCGATCTCGACCGACCATCGTATCTCGAGCGTCGGTTATCGCCTCGTGGAGGATCCCCGGCCGGGCAGGTTCGATCCGGACCGAGCCCGCGAACTGGGCATCGAGCCTGGACCCGACTTCGGTCGCTTGCAACGCGGGGAGCGCGTGCTGGCACGTGATGGTCGGGAGGTCGCGCCGGACGAGGTCATGGGCGACATGCGTCGTGGGCGGACCGTCGTGCTCACCGGCGACACGAGGCCGAGTCCTCGCGTCGTCGAGGCCGCCCGCGGCGCCGACGTGCTCGTTCACGATGCCACGTTCGTCGAGGACGAGCGGGAGCGCGCCCGGGAGACCCATCATTCGACGGCCCGGGAAGCCGCGACCGTGGCGCTAGAGGCAGGCGTTTCCCGTCTCGTGCTCACCCATTCCAGTTTCCGCTATCCGGGCAAGCGTATCCTGGCGGAGGCCCAGGAGGTCTTTCCCGATTCCTGGATGCCGTCCGACCATGATCGAGTCATCATCCCGCTTCCGGAAAAAGGTGAGGCGAGATTCGAAAGAATCTCGCGGCAGCAGGGGATAAAGGGAGTGTCCGCTCAAGAGTCGTGATCCGGGGGGATCGCGCAGGGACGAGGGGGAGCGATGCAGTCAGGCAAGTTGGCGATTATCGCGCTGGTATCGGTGATGGGTGCCCTGGGTTTTGCTCCGGAGGCCCGGGCAGCCTGGGTCGACCAGGGGACCACCACGTCCGTCGTGACGGTTCCGGATACGGCCATTGCGGATACCGTGACCGTGACCTATACGGAGTTGGTCCCGTCCACCCGGGTCGATGTCCGCTATTCAACCGTGCCCGAGGCGTGGGTCGAGGTGCCCGTGCCGTCGGGCGGTTCTGCCGCCGCCACCGCAGGGGGGACTTCCGTGTACGGCTCTGCCCGGGCGTCCAGCACCAATCCGATCCACGTCGACGGGACGAAAGCCCGGTCGGCCCTGGGGGCCACCTCCGGGCGCGTCTCCAACCCGTCCAGCAACAACCGGGGTGGTGGCTCGGCCATACGCTGAACCGTCGTTCAGCCCCGTTCCCGCAGCGTCTGGCTGATCTGGTGCATTTTCAGGCCCAGATGTAGCATCAGGCGCTGTTCGGACTCGTCCAGGTCGACCTGGGTGATGTCCCGGATCCGTTCGAGCCGGTACTTGAGCGTGTTTCGGTGAATGTACAGCCGATCGGACGTTTCCGTCAGGTTGCCGTTGCAACTGAGGAAGGCATGCAGGGTCTTCACCAGTTCCTTGTCGGCTTGCTGGTCATAGTCCAGCAGACGCTGAAGGGCATCGCAGGCGAATTCGCCGGGGTCCTGAGAATGGGCGAACTGCAGCAGCATCCGGAAGATGCCGAGTTCGCTGAAGCTCGTCACGCGGCCGTTGCCCTGGGTTGTCCGACCGATCCGGAGCGCGTGACGGGCTTCCTGCAGGCCCCGGTGGATGCCGGTGCAGTCCTGCGGCAGTTCCCCGACACCGACGGAGGCCCCCCAGGCAGGCAGGGACTGTACGGCTTTCAGCCGGAGCGACTCTGCCATTTCCTTGATCTTGTCGAGGCTCGGGTGCCCGTCCTTGACCGGGTACAGGATCGTCGCGCCACGGGGGCGATGCGTGATCACGGCCTGACGGAACGAGAGCAGTCCTCCCAGGGTGTTGCAGAGCTTGCGAACTTCCTCGACCAGCTGTTCCTCGGGAGGCGCGACGTCGAACTCGAGCATGACGGGCCAGTACGTCGGCGCGAGCTGGATGCCGAGGTAGCTGGCCTTCCGCTGGAGCCGTTCGAGTTGCACGGGGCCGTGCTCGCCCAGCAACTCCTGCTGGAATTGCTGCCGCATCCGGTGTTCGCCGTCCGTGAGCCCGTTGTCCCGGAGCAGACCCACCGCGATCCCGGCCTGCGCCGCCTGCATGATGATGGGGGTCCGTGGGCCGGCCTGCCCATCGAGGTCGAAGCAGGACAGGAAACCGTGAAGCGTGCCACCCACCACCACGGGAAGGACATGTCGGGACTCGGGCTGCTCGCTTCCTGAGGGAAGGGTCGTCAGACCCTGCTCCTGGTGCCTCAGCTGGCGCAAAAGTCCGGAATCCTCGAGTTCACGCAGACGGGCAGGGGGCGTGCCTTCCGCCCGCACCATCGCCTCGAGGCCCCTGGCGGTCTTTCCGGCCGGGCTGGCATGGGCCAGCAGGTTGAATTCCCGGTCCTCCAGGCTCACGGGGGCCTCCAGGGCCGTGCAGACCGATACCAGGAGGTCCTGGAGAGCTGCGCCTTCCAGAGCGAGGCGGGTCAGGTCGAGGGCAAAGGGCTGGATCTCGGGCGAGAGGGTGTGGTGCGGAGAATCTCCCTCGGCAAGGTAGAAGCTGATCGGCATCAAGGTTTCCTCCGTCCGACGGGCTGTCGGTGATCGGTCATGTATAAAGGTCAACACTGTGACTTGATTGCGTTGTCACGTCGAGAATTGTAAACGATTGTAACAAAGTTATAAAAGTTTACAAACAGGCTAAATTTCATGGTCAAGATGTCCAGACGTCGACACGTCTCGTCACGGTTCTTGATTGACACAAAGTGACTCAATTCATATGATTCTCTTGTTCCCTTCGAATGCCCCGGGATGGGAGGTCGTCGATGCGTCTCGATCGGTTCACCATCAAGGCCCAGGAGGTCTTGCAAGCGGCCCATGCGCTGGCAGAGGGCTCACAGCAGGCGCAACTGGAGCCGCTACACCTGCTGTCGGCGCTGCTGGAGGTACGGGACGGCATTGCCGGGGTGGTCCTCAGGAACGTCGGTGTGGACCCGGCCGTGCTGAGCAGAAACGTCCAGGCCGAACTCGAGCGACTGCCGAAAGTATCGGGGAACAGTCAGGTCTTTCTGGGTGCAGAGGCCCGGCGGGTCCTGGACGGGGCCCATCAGGAGGCGGCACGCCTGCGTGACGAGTTCACGGCCAGCGAGCATGTCCTGCTCGCGCTGGTGTCCGGTGACGATCGGGGACGCGCTCGCCCCTTGCTCGAGGCGTCGGGCGCCACCCATGAGCGCCTCCTGACTGCGCTGGCCCAGGTCCGCGGCAGCCAGCGGGCGACGGATGCCCATGCCGAGGAGCGGTACCAGTCGCTCGAGAAGTACACCCGCGATCTGACCCGCGTGGCCCGTCAGGGCAAGCTCGATCCGGTCGTCGGTCGAGATGACGAGATTCGCAGGGTCATCCAGGTCCTCTCGCGCCGGACCAAGAACAATCCGGTCCTGATCGGCGAACCGGGTGTGGGCAAGACGGCCATCGCCGAGGGATTGGCCCAGCGCATCGTGACGGGTGACGTGCCCGAGGGCCTCCGGGACAAGCGGGTCCTCTCCCTCGACATGGGCGCGCTCATCGCCGGTGCCAAGTTCCGAGGAGAGTTCGAAGAGCGTCTCAAGGCCGTCCTCAAGGAAGTTGCTGCCTCCGAGGGCGGGGTGGTCCTGTTCATCGACGAGCTCCACACCATCGTCGGGGCGGGCTCCGCCGAGGGGGCGATGGATGCGGGCAACCTCCTCAAACCGGCTCTGGCCAGGGGGGAGCTGCGCTGCATCGGAGCCACCACGCTGGACGAGTATCGCAAGCACATCGAGAAAGACGCGGCCCTGGAGCGCCGCTTCCAGCCCGTGCTCGTCGATGAGCCGTCCGTGGCAGACACCATTTCCATCCTTCGAGGACTCAAGGAACGGTACGAAGTCCACCACGGCATCAAGATCTCGGACTCGGCCCTCGTGGCAGCCGCCGTGCTCTCGCATCGCTACATCCACGACCGGTTCCTGCCTGACAAGGCGATAGACTGCATCGACGAGGCCTCGAGTCGCCTGCGCATCGAGATCGATTCCCTGCCGACCGAGCTCGATGAGCTGGAGCGTCGGCACGTCCAGCTCGAGATCGAGCGGCAGGCACTCCGTCGCGAGACCGATGCGACCAGCCAGGATCGCCTGACGGCCCTGGAGCAGGAGCTCGAGGACCTCGAAACCCGGCGTTCTGCCCTTCGCTCGCGCTGGCTGGCCGAGAAGCAGGTCATCCAGGAGATTTCATCCATCAAGGAAAAGATCGAACAGGCCCGCACGGACCAGGCAAGGGCCGAGCGGGAGGGGGATCTTTCCCGGGCGGCTGAACTGCGGTATGGCGTCATGCACGTCCTGGGGCTCGATCTGGAGGCAGCGACCCGCAAGCTCGCCGAGTTGCAGGGTGGTGATCCCTTGCTCAAGGAGGTCGTCACCGAGGAGGAGATCGCCGAGGTCGTGGCCCGGTGGACCGGTGTGCCGGTCTCACGCCTGGTCGAGGCCGAGGTCGACAAGTTGTTGCACATGGAGGACCGGCTCACCCGGCGGGTCGTCGGCCAGGTCGAGGCCGTGCAGGTCGTCTCGGATGCCATCCGTCGGGCCCGCGCCGGGATCCAGGATCCGGACAGACCCATCGGTTCTTTTCTGTTCCTGGGGCCGACGGGGGTGGGCAAGACCGAGCTGGCCCGGGCCCTCGCCGAGTTCCTGTTCGACGACGACCAGGCGATCGTCCGGCTGGACATGAGCGAGTACATGGAGCGTCACACCGTCAGTCGGCTGGTCGGCGCCCCTCCCGGATACGTGGGCCACGAGGAAGGCGGCCAGCTCACCGAGGCCGTGCGACGCCGTCCGTATGCGATCGTGCTCTTCGACGAGATCGAGAAGGCGCATCCCGACGTGTTCAACGTCCTGCTCCAGCTCCTCGACGATGGTCGGCTGACCGATTCCCAGGGCCGGACGGTGGACTTCAAGAACACCGTGCTCATCATGACGAGCAACCTCGGGGCCCATCACATCCAGGAGTGGGCGCTCTCCGATCCCGACCGGATGATGACCCGCGTCCAGGAAGAGTTGCGGGGGCACTTCCGTCCCGAGTTCCTGAATCGCATCGACGACACGATCTTCTTCAGGCCCCTCGGACTGGCCGAGATCGATCGCATCGTCGACCTGCAACTCGAGCGGGTGAGAGCACGCCTCGCCGCGCGCAAGATCAGCCTGGAACTCACGCCCGAGGCCCGCGAGCGGCTGGCGAGGGCGGGCTACGATCCGGTGTACGGGGCTCGTCCGCTGAAGCGGGCCGTCCAGACCCTGCTGCTCAATCCCGTCAGCAAGTTGCTGCTCGGGGGGACGTACCGCGACGGGGATACCATCGCCGTCGGCGTCGCGAACGGGGAACTGAGCTTCGCCTCACCCCGTCACGGGGCTCCGCGCTGAGCTCAGCGCAGCACCCTGCGTTTCAGCTCGTTGCGCGGGATGAGGAAACCGGTCGGACGCCCGTGAGGACAGGTGAAGGGCTGCTGGCACGCCCGCCAGTAGCCCACGACCTTCTTCATCTGTTCGGCATCCAGCACGTCTCCGGCGCGCGTGGCCGCATGGCAGGCGATCGTGATTCTCCAGCGGTCTTCCCGGTTGGCCGGTGAGACGAACCGGGCCTCGGCCGCGTCTCCCAGCAGCTCGTGGACCGTGGCCTCGGCCTGCTCCATGGACAGGATGGCCGGAACGGCCCGGATCGCCCACGTCGTGTCATCCATGGGCTCGATCCGGTAGCCCAGATCGTTGAGCCGCGTCGCATGGTCCCGGAGGGCCTCACTCGCCTCGGGCCGTAGCTGCATGACCCGTGGCATCAGCAGTTCCTGGGACTTCACCTCGGCAGGCTTCATCTGCTCGTACAGGTAGCGCTCGTGCGCATTGTGCTGATCGAGCATGTAGAGCCCATCCGGATGTTCGAGCAGGATGAAGGTCCGGTCGAGTTGCCCCACGATGCGAAGGCTGTCCCACGGGAAATCGTCCGGTCGGTGGACGGCACGCGCGAGGTCCGGGCTGCCCCCGAGCAGGGGCTGGTAAGGCCTGGCGGCTTCGACCCGCTCGCCGGCCGGGGCGGGTCGGAACAGGTCCAGCGCCGCTGCCGAGCGTTCAGGATCGATGCCCTGGCGCGGCATCGCCAGTCCCCCCGTGCCGGAGGCCGCCCACGGGGACTGGGCAGCCCGCGACGGTTCGTGCGTTCCCGCGTGGCGAGGCTCACCGGACGGTTCGGTATCGGAGCGAAGGGCTGTCGAGGTCCCCGATTTCGCCTCCGTCCCGAGCGGTGGCACGGCCCCGCGGTCGAGCAGGAGCGACCGGGTGATCGCTTCCTTCACGAGCCAGTACACGGACTGGCCGTCTGCCAGCCGGACCTCTCGCTTGGTCGG
Organism: Candidatus Sericytochromatia bacterium; assembly: GCA_044235265.1. Lineage (GTDB taxonomy): Bacteria > Cyanobacteriota > Sericytochromatia > S15B-MN24 > UBA4093 > JAYKJE01. The sequence goes on along the minus strand of JBIIHZ010000057.1, from coordinate 1,112 downwards.
GTGAACGTTGACGTCCACGCGCTCCGGGTCGACCTCCAGGTGAAGGATGAACTGGGAATGCCTTCCCTGGGGCACGTGAACCGCCAGAGCCTCTTCGAGTCCCCGTGCGAGAGAGGGGTGCTTGATGTTGCGCCCGTTCAGGACCCAGAACTGTCGATGGCGATCGCGACGCAACCACTCGGGCGGAGCCAGCAAACCGTGAACCCGGCCCGTCGAGGTTTCGGTGTCGACCTCGAGCATCCGGTCGGCCCATTCCGTGCCCCAGAGGATCCGGACCACGTCTCGCAGGTTCCTGCATCCGGCGGTGTCGAAGACCTCGCGCTGTTCGAGCGTCAGGGAGAACCGGACCCCGGGGTGGGCGAGGGCCAGGCCCGTGACCACCTCTCCGATCTGGGAGAGTTCCGTGGAATCGGCCCGCAGGAACTTGCGGCGTGCCGGGGTGTTGAAGAAGAGGTCGGCCACCTCGATCCGGGTTCCCTCGGGGCATCCGGCAGGGTGGACCACCGGCTCGTCCCCCCCCTCGATGCGGACCTCGACCCCGTCCTGGCCTCCTCGGGTCCGCGTGGTACACGTCAGCCGCGACACGGAGGCGATCGACGGGAGGGCCTCACCGCGGAACCCCATGGTCTGGAGGGTCCAGAGGTCTTCCGAGGAGCGCAACTTGCTGGTGGCGAATCGTTCGAAAGCCAGGACGGCATCTTCCGGCTCCATGCCGGATCCGTCGTCCGTCACCTCGAGCCACCGCCCCCCTTCGCGAGCTCGGATCCGGACCCGGCTTGCTCCGGCATCCAGGGCGTTCTCGACCAGCTCCTTCACGACCGAGGCCGGACGTTCGACGACCTCTCCTGCGGCGATCTGGTTGGCGATGGCGAGTGGAAGACGCTGGATCCGACCCACGGTTGACCTCCTGCTGAACGGTGGCATGCTAGAGGTCCAGGCCTCGCGAGTCGAGCCCCCGGTCGAAGGACTCGACCAGGTACCTGCCGGAGCGCGAGCCCGACCCGGGTTCCGGGTACAAGGTCTGTGCTGGATTTTACTTGAACGAGGTCATCCTTGGATTTCCCGCTGGATGTGGACTATTACGAGATCCTTGGCGTCGACATCGAGGTCGA
>JBIIHZ010000056.1:0-8390 GCA_044235265.1 Candidatus Sericytochromatia bacterium | reverse complement strand
ATCGCGTCTCCGAGGCGATCGCCCTGCTCCGGGAAACCCTGGGACGAGACCCCGACTCTGCCGGGGCCTGGACCCTGCTGGCCCGCGACCTCGCCTGGCAGCACCGCGATCGCGAGGCGGCCGAGGCATGCGAGCGTCGCGTGAACCTCGAACCCAGGAGTGCGGCTGCCTGGCTCGCCCTGGGACGCGCCCGCTCGCGGTGTGGCGACTGGTCGATGGCCACGACGGCCCTCGAGCATGCCCGCAAGCTCTTGCCGTCCGAGCCGGAGATCCTGCTGGCGCTGGCCGAGGTCTTCCAGCGCAGCAACCGGACCCCGGAGGCCGTCAAGGTGCTGCAGGCCGCCGCCCGGATGGCCTCGCGTGACGGCGAGGTCTGGTTTCGCCTCGGGCGCGCCCTGGTCGCGACGCGCGATCTCGCCTCGGCGATCGCCGCCTACCGGCAGGGCCTGGCGGTCGCTCCGTTGCGTGCCGACGGCTGGCGCGAGCTCTCCCGCATCCACCGCGATCGCCAGGAAAAGGGCCCCTACCAGGCCGCCCTCGAGAAGGCCGTGCGTCTCGATCCCCAGGATCCCCGCAGCCACCTCGATCTGGCCGAGCTGTACCGGGTGACGGGCCATCCGGGCCTGGCCATCCGCGAGTACCGCACCGTCCTCTCGCTCGATCCGGGCGATCCGGCCATGCTGGACCGGGTTCGCCGCTCCCTCACCGAACTCGGAGGCTGACGCCTTGCAGGATCTCGTCTCGTTCGCCCGGCACCTCGTCACGGGAGACCACGCTCCCGTGGGGGGGCGCATCCGTACGCTGGGCACGGTCTGTCCGCAGGCCGCCCCGCTCTTGCTGCCCTCGCTCGAAGCACCCGGCTGGCTCCTGGTCGCCCCCAGCGCCGACGTGGCCAGACGCCTCGTCGCCGATCTGGCGGTCTTCGGGGCGGACGCGCGGTACTTTCCGGCCCTCGAGTCGGGCCCGTACGAGGGCGTCTCCCCTGCCAGCGACCTCGTCGAGGCACGCCTCGCCGTGCTGGGGGCCCTCGCGGCCGGTGAACCCGTCCGGATCGTGACGACGGCGCGTGCGCTGGCCTGGCGCCTGCCGCGACCGGAAGCCCTGCGCGAGGCCCGGGTCCGACTCGCCCCCGGGCAGCAGCTTCCGCCGCACGAGGTCACGGCCCGGCTCGTCATGCTGGGCTTCCGACCGGCGACGGCCGTGACCGAGCGCGGGGAGTTCAGCCGCCGCGGCGGCATCCTCGACGTGTTTCCGCCCCACATGGAGGCACCGGCCCGGCTCGAGTGGTTCGGCGACGAGATCGACCGGATCCAGGCCTACGATCTCGGAAGCCAGCGGGCCACGGGCGACCTCAAGAGTCTCGATCTGTGGCCCACGCGCGAGCTGGTGCTGCCCCTCGAGCGCTGGGGCGAGGTCCAGAGCGCGATCCAGCAGGCGGGTAACCGGCGCTTCCAGCAGCTGATGGGCGGCAAGAAGCCCAACGAGGCCGCCCGCCTGGCCAGGAAGCTCCAGTTCACGCTCGAGCAGTTCTCCCAGTTCAAGACGTTCGAGGGCTGCGAGGCCTACGCGCCCTTCATGGGCGCCGATGCGACGCTCTTCGATTACCTGCCCACCTCGCATCCCGTCGTGTGGCTCGACCGCAAGGCCCTCTGGACGGGCCTGACGAGCTGGATCGCGGGGCTCCAGAAGAAAGCGGACACGGCCTACGCGAACGGGGACCTGCCCCCGCTGCCCCATGCCCTGCACGTCGGCGCCGAGGAACTCGAGCGGCAGCTCAAGGCGTTCGCCCAGCTCGACTGGGCCAGCGGCGAGCCGGGGACGGGTCCCGGAGCGGGTTTCGCGGCGGCCCCCGGGTTCGGGAACCAGATGGAGGCCCTCGCCCGGGAGGTCGAGACCCGGATCAGGGACGACGTGCGGATCGTGGTGGCCTCGGCGCAGCCGCAGCGCGTCGTGGCGCTGCTCGACGAGCACGGCATCCGGGCCAGCTACGGCGGACATCTGCCCCGTGCGGACTTCCCGCTGGGGGGCATCTGGGTGGTGCGCGAGAGCCTCAACCAGGGCCTGCGCTGGGATGCCGGACGCCTGTGGATCCTGTCGGATGCCGAGCTGTTCGGCTGGCAGAAGCGCCCCGGGGCTCGGGCCCCGAAGCGCACGCCCTATGCGGGGCCCACGATCGCCCAGATGCAGGAGCTGCATGTCGATGACTACGTCGTGCACGCCAAGCACGGCATCGGGCAGTTCAAGGGGCTCACGCGCCTGGAGGTCAACGGCCAGGAACGTGAGTATCTCATCATCCAGTACCAGGGCGACGACCGGCTCTACGTGCCGGCCGAGCAGCTGACGACCCTGCACCGCTACCGGGGCTCGCACGACCACAGGCCGCGCGTCCACAAGATGGGTGGTGCCGAGTGGGAGAACGTCAAGAAGCGCGTCCGCAAGAGCGTCCAGGACCTGGCCGAGGACCTCCTGAAGCTCTATGCCACGCGCGCGTCGCGCTCGGGCTTCGCTTATCCGCCCGACAGCCCCTGGCAGGCCGAGCTGGAAGACGCGTTTCCGTACACCGAGACGCCGGACCAGTTGCGGGCGATCGCCGAAGCGAAGGCCGACCTCGAGCGCGACAAACCCATGGACCGGCTCGTCTGCGGGGACGTGGGCTTCGGCAAGACGGAGGTCGCCTTGCGCACGATCTTCAAGGCCGCGATGGCCGGCAAGCAGGTCGCGTTCCTGGCTCCCACGACGCTGCTCGCGCACCAGCACTTCCAGACGCTGCGCGAGCGCTTCGCCCCCTACCCCGTCCGGATGCGCCTGCTGAGCCGCTTCAAGAGCGCCAAGGAGCAGAAGGAGACGGTCCGTGGCCTCACGACGGGCGAGGTGGACATCGTGGTGGGCACGCACCGCGTGCTGTCGCAGGACATCGCCTTCAAGGACCTCGGCCTCCTCGTCATCGACGAGGAGCATCGCTTCGGCGTGGCGCACAAGGAGCGCCTGAAGCACCTCAAGTCGAGCGTGGACGTGCTCACCATGAGCGCGACGCCCATCCCGCGTACGCTGTACCTGGCACTCAGCGGGGCCAGGGACCTCAGCCTCATCTCGACACCGCCCATGAACCGCCAGCCCATCAAGACGCACGTGAGTGCCTTCGATCCCGGAACGGTGCGGACGGCCATCCTGCACGAGCTCGATCGCGGCGGGCAGGTTTTCTTCCTGCACAACCGGGTCGAGTCGATCCATCAGGTGGCCGCGAAGATCCAGGAGCTCGTGCCCCAGGCCCGCGTGATCGTGGGGCACGGTCAGATGAACGAGCACGAACTCGAGGACGTCATGCTGTCGTTTCTCGATCGCGAGTACGACGTGCTGGTCGCGACCACGATCATCGAGTCGGGCCTGGACATCCCGAACGCCAACACGATGATCATCGACGACGCCGACCGCCTCGGTCTGGCGCAGCTTTACCAGATCCGCGGCCGCGTCGGTCGCAGCGACGCGCGCGCCGTCTGCTACTGCTTCTACTCGCCCGGCAAGGAGCTCACGCAGGAGGGCCGGGAGCGGCTGGAGGCCATCCAGCAGTTCACCGCGCTGGGATCGGGTTACCAGATCGCGCTCCGCGACATGGAAATCCGCGGCGTGGGGAACATCCTCGGAGCCGAGCAGCACGGCCAGATGATCAGCGTCGGGTTCGACCTCTACATGCAGCTGCTCGAGGAGGCCGTGGCCGAGCTGCAGGGACAGGGCGTCCCCGAGAGCCAGACGCCGACGGTCGTGGACGTGGCCGTGGCCGCGCACCTGCCCGACGAGTGGTTCGCCGACTCGTCGTTCAAGATGGAGCAGTACAAGCGGCTCGCGAGCGTCGTCAGCGAGCGCGAGCTCGAGATGCTCGGAGCCGAATGGCGCGACCGGTACGGACCGCCGCCACCGGCCGTCCGCAACCTGCTGCGCATCGTGGCCCTCCGGATCCGCGCGACGCCTCTGGGCATCGCGGCCATCCGCGGCGACGGCAAGTTGCTGCGCGTGCAAACCCAGGTGACGCGGGCACGCTGGGCGGACCTGGCCCTCAAGGGCGTGCACGTCTCGCGCTGGAAGTGGGGCGAACAGGAGCTCTCGCTGGACCGCGACCGCATCGGGGGTGATGACATGCTCTCTGCCGCCGAGAAGCTGGTGGGGGCCATGCAGGGCGAACCCGGCGCCGATCTGCTGGTGAGCTGAGCCGATGACGGACCACAAGCCCGAGAGGACTTCCTCCACCGTCCCCGCCTGGGCCCTGGCCCTGTTGGCCGGGACGTGCTTCACCATGATCGGCCTGGGCGCAGTGGCCTGGGAGGCCCGTCCCCTGGCCCGGGTCGGACAGGCCGAGATCTCGCGGCAGGCGTTCCGGATGGCCTGCGAGCGGGAGAGTCGCCGGGCGACCGAGCTCGCGATGGAAGGCGTACCGGGCGAGATCGAGCGACAGGTGGCACGCGACCTCATCGACCGTGAGGTGATGGTCCAGGTCGCGCTCGCGAGGGGGTACACGGTCGAGCCCGGCACCCTGCAGGCGCGCGTGGAGGCAGTCCTGGCCCAGTTCCCGGATGCCGAGACGGCCCGGCGATCGCTCGCGCTCACCGGCACCGGCATGGAAGACCTCGAAGGTCAGCTGCGTCGCGACCTGCTGGTCGCGCGGCTCGAGCAGGAAGAGGTGAGGCGCTACCTGCCCTCGCGCGAGGTGCTGCGCCGGCGGTACGCCGAGCAGCAGGCCCGCTTCACGCACCCCGAGCGCGTCCACGCCCGACATATCCTCCTTCCGGCCACCCCGGCGGGGCTGCGCGAGGCGCGCATGCTCATGCGGGAACTCGCAGCCGGGATGCCCTTCGAGCCGCTCGCCCGGCAGCACAGCCAGGACGTGACCACCCGTGACGCGGGCGGGGATCTGGGCTTCTTCGAGCGCGGACGGATGCTGCCGGCCTTCGAGCGAGCCGCGTTCGGAGCCCGGCCGGGGCAGGTCGTCGGACCGGTCACGACTCGCTTCGGTTATCATGTGATCGAGGTGCTGGCGCACGAGGCGAAGCGGACCGAACCCTTCGAGGCAGCCCTGCCCCGGCTGAGGTCGGAACTGGGCGCCGAGGCCCGTCATCGGGCCGTCGAGCGGGCGCGCGTGGCCTGGCGACACGAGGTCCCCATCGCGATGGGACCGGGATTCGGCTCCCTCGACCCGCGGATCGAGGAAGCCCACGAGCAGGAAGGCCGATGATGGGCAAGGTGACGGTGGTGGGGCTGGGCCCCGGGGATCCCGGAGCGATCACGCGGGCGGCCGAGACGGCCCTTCGCGGCGCGTCCCGCCTGGTGCTGCGCACGGAGATCCACCCGACGGTGGCGGAGCTGCGCCGCTGGGGACTCGCGTTCGAAACGTGCGACGACTGCTACGTGCAGGGTGAGGCCTTCGAGCAGGTCTATGCGCGCATCGTGGAGCGCCTCGTGGACCTCGCGGAGCAGGGCGACCTCGTGTATGCCGTGCCGGGCCACCCGCTCGTGGCCGAGACGACCGTCACGCTGCTGCGCGATCGCCTGGGCGACCGGGTCTCGCTCGTCGCTGGCCTCAGCGCACTCGAGGCGCTGTACGCCTGCACGGGGCTCGACCCCAACGCCGGGTTGCAGGTGGTGGACGGCCTCGCCATGGAGGGGCGCAAGCTGCAGCCCGACTGGTGGACCGTCGTGTTGCAGGTGCATGCCCAGAGCGTCGCGAGCGAGGTGAAGCTCGCCCTGATGGACACCTGGCCCGACGAGCATGCCGTGCAGGTGGTGCAGTCGGCGGGGATTCCCGGTCAGGAACGCTTGCGGACCGTGCCCCTGCACGAGCTCGATCACCTCGAGGACCTCGACCACCTGACGTCGGTCGTCATCCCCCCCGCCCCGCGCCGGGGTATCCAGCGAGCCGTCGACGTCGTGGCCCGGCTGCGGGCGCCCGATGGCTGCCCCTGGGACCGCGAGCAGACGCCGCAGACTCTCACCCGGTTCGTCCTCGAGGAGGCCCACGAGGTCGTCGAGGCGATCGAGCGTGACGATGTCGATGGCATCGAGGAGGAACTCGGAGACCTGTTCCTCCAGGTGGCCCTCCAGGCCCAGATCTTCGACGAGGAAGGCGAGTTCGACCTCGAGGACGTGTGCGACCGCCTGGCGGACAAGCTCATCCGCCGACACCCCCACGTCTTCGGCACGACCGAGGTCACGGGGTCCGAGGAGGTCCTGGTCAACTGGGAGGCCATCAAGAAGCAGGAGAAGGCCGAGCGCGGCGAGGACGTCGACCGGAACGGCATTCCCTCGACCTCGGCCCTTTCGGGCGTCGTCCTGAGCCAGAGCGCCCTGGTGGTCTCCGAGAAGCTCCAGGGCAAGGCAGCCAAGGTCCGCTTCGACTGGAAGGACCCGGTACGGGTGCTCGCCAAGCTGCAGGAAGAGGTCGGTGAACTGGGCGAGGCCCTGGCCGACGACCTGGGCCCCGAGGCGCTCACCCATGAACTGGGCGACGTCCTCACGGCAACGGTCAACCTGGCCCGCCAGCTGAAGCTCGACCCCGAGGCAGCCCTGCGCGAGGCCAACCGCCGCTTCATCCGGCGCTTCACCGAGGTCGAGCGGCTCGCCGGTGGGTCCCTCGATCACCTGGAGCTGCGTCAGATGGAAAGTCTGTGGCAGGACGCGAAGCGGAACGTGGGCTGACGGGGCCCCGGGACTGGACGCCGGACGCCCTCGGAGACTTGCCCGAGACGCCCGGCGTCTACATGTTCCTGGGCCCGGGGCGCGAGATCCTGTACATCGGGAAGTCCGTGAACCTCCGCGACCGGGTGCGGTCTTACTTCGTGCCGGACGGCGGGCACTCGCATCGGACGCGGCGGCTCAAGCACGAGGTGACGGCCATCCGGACCTGGCAGCTGGGTTCGGAACTCGAGGCGCTGCTCGTCGAGAACCGGTTCATCAAGCGGTACATGCCGCGATACAACGTACGGGGGCGGCGAAGGACTCATCACCCGTTCCTGCAGATCACCGGCGAGGCGGTTCCGCGCGTGCGGGTGACGCGAGTGCCCGTCGACGACGGCTCGGCGTGTTACGGTCCCTTTCCTGGCGCCGCTGAACTCGCGGCGCTCGTGCAGGGGCTCGAACCCTTGCTCGGCATCCGCACATGTGAACCGCTTCCCTCGGCACCCTGCCTGCAACTGGAACTCGGCCGATGCCTGGGGCCCTGCCGGGGGGGCGAGGCCCTCGAGGCCCACGCGGAGGCGATCGACTGGGTGCACGCCATCGGGCAGGGACGCGGGGACGAGGTGCTGACGCGGCTCGAAGAGCGGATGGTCGCGGCAGCGGGACGCGAGCACTTCGAGCGCGCGGCGCGGCTGCGCGACCAGCACAGGTTACTGGAACGGGTCCTCGTGCGGCAGCGGCGGATGCAGGCCGAGGGCCCCGGGCTCGACGGGATCGTGGCCCTGCCTGCAGCCCAGCCCGGGCGCCTGACGCTGCTCGCCGTGCGGCGGGCGCGGTGGACGGGAACGCTCTCGATCGCACGGCGAGACCTCGGCACGGCGCGAGGCCGGGGACGGGTGGACCGATTCCTGCGCTGGCAGTTTCAGGACACCCCGGCACCGCCGGCGCGGATTCCCCCGGACCGTCTGGACGAGATCATGATCCTCGCATCCTGGCTGGAGCGGGAACGGGCGGCATTCGTGAGCGTCGGGTCGGACCTGGCGGAGGCCTACGAGCGGCTGGGGCGGTTTCTCCCACCCGCTATCGAGTGGTGAAGGCGGCGGACAGGATGAACCCGTCCGGGACCATCCGGACCTGGAAACCGCGGTTGCCGGAAGCAAGTACCGGTGCTGAGGGAATCAGTAACCCCTGTAAGCCCCTCCGCGACGGGTGGCCCGGACGCCCGGCACCTGGTCCAGCGAGCCATAGCGGTCGATGGAATAGCGCACCCCCGCGATGATGTTGTGCACGGGGTTGTAGATGTCGCCGTAGCCCTTCAACTTGTAACGATTGAAGGTCGGCCGGATGGTCTGCATGATGCCGATCGACGGAGTACCGATCTGGGCGTTGTAATCCCAGTTGTTGACAGCCCGGGGATTGCCTCGAGATTCGTGGTGGATCATGATCGCGATCGCCCGGGCATCGACCTGGCGCGGATGCATGCCGTGCTTCACGAGGATCTTCTTGGCCTCGTGGATCCACTTGCCGACCTGCCCCTTCACTTCGGGGGCGTCTGGCATCTCGGGATGAAGTTTCGGGGTGGGGGCAGGGACGGGCGCGGCCACGGGAACGGGAGGAGCGGGTGCAGGCTGCGGTGCCGCAGGCGTCGGATCGGCCGACGTCCCCTGGCTGCCGGTCAGCACCAGCGTGTCGCGCGACCCCGTCCCTCTGTCTGGGGGCGGCAGGGC
>JBIIHZ010000055.1:0-8415 GCA_044235265.1 Candidatus Sericytochromatia bacterium | reverse complement strand
CGCCTGACGCCGCTCGGGCGCGAGCTGGGCCTGGTCGACGAGGCCCGCTGGGTCCGCTTCGAGGCCAAGCAGGAGGCGATCGCCACCGAGGAAACCTGGCTGCGCACCACGCGTCTCGTGCCGGGCCACGCGGCCCAGGAGGCGCTCGCGGCCGTGGGCGAACGCCTCGATCGCGTCGTCACCGCCGAGGAGCTGCTCCGGCGCCCCCCCGTGCCCGTCGAACTCGTCTACCGGCTGGCGGGTCGTGACCCCGATGCCGTCGATGCCGAGGTCCGCGAGCAGCTCTCCATTCGCACCAAGTACGCTGGCTACATCGTCCGCCAGGCGGAGCACATCGCCCGGCTCGAGCGTCACGAACATCGTCCCATCCCCGACCACCTCGATTACGGCGGCGTCACGGGGCTGTCCCGTGAGGCCGTCGACAAGCTCACCCGGGTTCGGCCAGGCACCGTCGGCCAGGCCGCCCGCGTCGGGGGCGTGACCCCTGCGGACGTCCAGCTCCTGCTCATCCATCTTGAATCGCGCCTGCGCGCCGCGCGCGCCTGAAACGGACCCTCATGCCCGATCACACCTGCATCCGCATCCGCGGGGCCCGCACCCACAACCTCCGGAACATCGACCTCGAGATCCCGCGGGATCGCCTGGTGGTCTTCACGGGCGTGAGCGGCTCGGGCAAGAGCTCCCTGGCCTTCGACACCCTGTTCGCCGAGGGGCAGCGGCGCTACGTCGAGAGTCTGTCGGCCTACGCCCGGCAGTTCCTCGGGCAGATGGACAAGCCCGACGTGGATGCGATCGAGGGCCTGAGCCCGGCCATCTCGATCGATCAGAAATCGACCTCGCACAACCCCCGTTCGACCGTGGGGACCGTGACGGAGATCTACGACCACCTGCGCCTGCTCTATGCCCGCGTCGGGACGCCTCACTGTCCGTCCTGTGGCAAGCCCATCAACCCGCAGACCGTCGAGCAGATCGTGGATCAGGTCCTGGCCTGGCCCGCGAACACGCGCTTTCAGGTCCTGGCCCCCATCGCGCGCGGGCGCAAGGGCGAGTTCCGCAAGGAGCTGGAGGAGGCGCGCAAGGAAGGGTTCGTGCGGGCCCGCATCGATGGCGAGGTCCGGGAGCTGTCCGAGGATATCGTGCTCGACAAGCAGCGCAAGCACGATATCGCGATCGTCATCGACCGCCTGATGGTCAAGGCGGACATCGCCGCCCGGCTGGCCGACAGCCTCGGGACGGCGCTACGCAAGGGAGAAGGCCTCGTCCTCGTCCAGGACTTGGGGACGCGTGAGGCGCCCCACGACCGGGACGTCCTCTTCAGCGAGCACTTCTCGTGCGCCGATTGCGGCGTGAGCATCTCCGAGATCGCGCCTCGGTTGTTCTCGTTCAACAGCCCCTTCGGCGCCTGCCCGGCCTGCCACGGTCTCGGCTCCAGCCAGGAGCTCGATCCGCGTCGCGTGGTACCCGATCCGACGCGCAGCCTCGCCGAGGGGGCCATCGTGCCGTGGGCGCGCACCGGGAATCCTTATTACTTGCAACTGCTGGGCGGGCTCGCCGAGCTGCGCGGTTTCACCCTGCAGACCCCCTTCCAGGATCTCCCGACGGAGATCCAGCAGCTCCTGCTGCACGGCAGCGACGAACCCATGCGGCTTCGGACAGAGAGCTGGTCCCGGTCGGGCGACTGGAGCTTCACCACGCGCTACGAGGGCGTCCTGCCCCAGCTGAGGCGTCGGTACCAGGAGTCGACGTCCGAGAAGTTTCGCGAGGAGCTCCATGCCTACATGACCCTGCGCCCCTGCGAGACCTGCCACGGGAAGCGTCTGAAACCGGAAGCCCTGGCCGTCACGGTGGGGGGGCTCTCGATTGCCGATCTGACGGCGCGCTCGCTCCGCGAAAACGAGCTGTTCCTCGACGGGCTCGAACTGACCGAGCGCCAGCAGGTCATCGCACGGCAGCTGCTCAAGGAGATCCGGGCCCGGGTAAAGTTCCTGCTCGACGTGGGGCTCGACTACCTGACGCTCGATCGGTCCGCCAACACCCTGTCGGGCGGTGAGGCGCAGCGGATCCGGCTGGCCACCCAGATCGGCTCCGGTCTAACCGGAGTCCTGTACATCCTCGACGAACCCAGCATCGGGCTGCATCAGCGCGACAACGAGCGGCTGCTGGCGACGCTCACGCGGCTCCGGGACCTGGGCAACACGCTCATCGTCGTCGAGCACGACGAGGACACCATCCGTCTGGCAGACCACCTCGTGGACGTCGGCCCCCGTGCCGGCGTGCACGGGGGGCGGATCGTCGTTTCGGGCCCTCTAGACGACCTGCTCGCCTCGGAAGAGAGCCTCACGGCGGCTTACCTCCGGGGCGATCGAGGCATCGTCGTCCCCGCGGAGCGTCGGGCCGGCAACGGTCGGTCCATCCGGCTGAGAGGGGCCCATCTCCACAACCTCCGGAACCTCGACGTCGAGATCCCGCTCGGTAGGTTCGTCGTCGTCACGGGAGTCAGCGGCTCGGGCAAGTCCACGCTCGTGCACGATGTCCTGATCCCGGCCATCGAGCACGTCTGGTCGAAGGGCCCCGCGCCCGAGGGGCTCCGTGGCTGGGAAGGCCTCGAGCATATCGACAAGGCCATCGTCATCGACCAGGCTCCCATCGGTCGCACGCCTCGCTCGAACCCCGCGACCTACACGGGACTGTTCGACATCATCCGCGAGGTCTTCGCCTCGACGAACGACGCCAAGATGCGGGGATACCAGGCCGGGCGCTTCTCGTTCAACGTGAAGGGCGGGCGCTGCGAGGCCTGCAAGGGCGAGGGCCTGAACGTCATCGAGATGCAGTTCCTGCCCGATGTCTACGTGCCGTGTGATGTCTGCAAGGGCAAGCGATACAACCGCGAGACCCTCGAGGTTCGCTTCAAGGGGCGATCGATCGCGGACGTCCTCGCCATGACCGTGGCCGAGGCCGTCGAGTTCTTCTCGAGCATCCCGAGGGCCGTCACGAAGCTCCAGACCCTCATGGACGTGGGGCTCGATTACATCCAGCTCGGACAGCCCGCCACCACGCTCTCGGGCGGTGAGGCCCAGCGCGTCAAGCTGGCGACCGAACTCTCCCGGAGATCGACCGGCCGCACGTTGTACCTGCTCGACGAGCCCACCACGGGCCTGCACTTCTATGACGTGGACAAGCTGCTGGGGGTCCTGCAGCGCCTGGTGGACGGCGGCAACACCGTGCTCTGCATCGAGCACAGCCTCGACGTCATCAAGGTCTCGGACCACGTGATCGATCTGGGGCCCGAGGGGGGCTTCCGGGGCGGCACGCTGGTGGCAGCCGGCACTCCCGAACAGGTGGCCAGGGTTCCCGGATCGCACACCGGGCGATTCTTGCGGCCCGTGCTCGCGATTCCCGATCCGATCCCGGCGTCCTAACATTTGTTAAATCGTGTTTCTACCTTCCGGATCCGGGTAAGGTACGCTAGCCGACACCGTCGCAGGTCTCGCGACGGAATTGTCCGTTCGTCCGGGGTGGGCGTCATACGCCGCTACGGACCTCCGGGTGCAATCCACGACGAGAGGGTGAGCCTTCAGGCATGACTGTTGCGAGCGCAGATTACGTCGAGTCCTTCTGTTCCGCCGCGGAGATGGTGCTGTCCCAGTTGCTCGGTGACAGCCCTTTGCGCGGGGAACTGGTGGATCTCACCACTCCGGTTTTCCCCCTCCAGCAGGTCAACATCGGGGTAGGCATCACTGGCGAGGTCCGGGGACAGGTCAATTTCGGGTTCGATCGTTCCACCGGCCTCGCGATCGCCGGGGCCATGATGTACGAGGAAATTGCCGATTTCTCCGAGATGGCGCTGTCGGCGCTCTGCGAGCTGTCCAACATGATCTCGGGCAACGCCACGATCGGGATCAGCGCCGCGGGAATCAAGTGCGACATCACGCCCCCCACCATTCTCATGGGTGCCAGTGTCCGGGCCTCCTGGTTCGGCATGCGGAGCGTCGCCGTGCCCCTGCAACTGGCCTGCGGCGTCGTGCACGTCACGGTGGGTATCCGGATCGACTAGCGTCACGTCGCACCCTGCCATTACAATGCAGGGCCGAGAGGGCAGCGCCCTTCACCGTCGGACCGTCCGCGGTGACAGGGCGCTTCACATTGTGGCGAAGGAGTTTCGATGCGACGTCGAGGTGGCTGGTCGAGGTGGGCCGGGGTTCTGACCCTGGTGGCCTGTACGGGCAACAACCCGGCTGCTCCGGGCTCCACCAATCCCTCCCTTCCAGGTGCGACCGGAACGTCTGCCTCGGCCGCCCGGACCGAGGCCGTCCCCGACCGCATCACCATCAAGGGGGCGATCGCCGACGCGAGGACCGGTGAGGCCCTGGCCAGGGCCGTGCTGTTCTACCGGGTGTTGCCGACGGAGCCCTTCGCTCCGGCCTTCGACGCCTCCGGCTCGCTCGATGCATCCGCCTCCTCGGGGGATCTCACCCTGCCGCCTCCCGTACCGGCCGTTCCGCCGGGCGCCTCCCCCCCCCCGACACGTGGTAACGCGGGGCGACTGGGCGCATCGGCCCCGAGACGTCCCGCCCCGACTCCCGTTCCCGCCGATACCCTGCGCAAGGTCGTCGCGGACGACCGGGGGCAGTTCGAGCTTCGCGACGTCGCTCCCGGGACGCTCCAGGTCACGTGCTGGGCACCGGGACATGAGGCCCTGACGGTCAGCGGGAGTCGTCCCACCCAGCTCCAGCTCTCGCTGGAGCCGCTGGAGCCCGGCACGGGCCTCAGCGTGCGAGGTCAGGTGCTCGCCGGGGGTGACCGGCCTCGGCCCGCTGCCGGCATCCGGATCACGGCGGCGACCCGGCGCGGAGAGCTGGGCCCTGAGCTGGCCACGACCGATCCGGATGGACAGTTCACCATGGCCGGTTTCCAGGAAGGCAAGACGGCCCTCGGAGCTCTGCTGGTCGACGGTGAAGAGGTCAAGGCCTGGGCATTCCTGGACGAGGTCCGGGTCTCCGGCTCGCGTGACAAGGCTCCGGCCTCGCCGTCTCTGACGCTGCGGGCCGCGACGCATCCCGTCTTTCTGGCTGGCTCCATCACCTCACCGAGCAAGACCCTCGTGCCCCGACAGATCCTCGCCAGCCTCGTCACCCCCCGGGGCGAGATGCCCATCCTGTCGAGGGTCCCGGACCCGGACGGGTTCTTCCGCTTCGCCTTGCCCGCCCTCGCCCAGGGGCACTCCTACCGGCTGGTGGCCACGGGGCTCGAAGGCCAGGCCATGACCCGTATCGCCCGCGGAGAGCTGGGAGCTTCCGATCAGAAACTCGAGCTGGCCCTGCCGCGCCTGATGCCGGCGCCGGAACTTGCCTGGGAGGGGGACGAGGGGGCCTTGCGCTGGGAGGCCGTCCCGGGATCCTCGGCTTATCTCGTCCAGATCGAGACGGTGGGCGACGAGCCGCATGCCATCTGGCGGGCTCACGTCGCCGGAACCCGGGTCACCCTGCCCCTGCCTGCTGACGTGTCCCTGCTGTCACGGGGGACGACCTATCGCCTGACGACGACGGCCATCCAGGTTGCCGACCGGGCCACGTGGGACCTCGCCGATCTGGCCGAGGCTCCCTGGGTCCAGCGCGTCTCCCATGAGCCGATGACCTTCCAGCTGGGGCAGCCCCTGCAGGCCAGCGCGGCTCCCGGGGCTTCCGGTTCCGCCCCGTTGCCCCCGGACGGGATCGCGCCCCCCGATGTGCGTCCGTCGATGACCACCACGCCCCTCCCCGGGCCTCGCGTCGTGAAGAAGCCTGCTGGTAAGGGCAAGTCGAAGGCCACCCCCGCGCCAAAGCCCACGCGCAAGCCACCCCGCTCATGACCGTGCTGCCCGGGCAGGTGATCGTCCTCGACCTGGAGACCACCGGCGAGGATTACCGTCTGGACCGCATCATCGAGGTCGGGGCCGTGCGCCTCGATGGCGATCGCGAGGTCGAGACGTTTCACGCCTGGGTTGATCCAGGGGGCCCCCTGAGGCCCTCGAACATCGCCATCCATGGCATCACCGACGAGATGCTCGCGGGCGCGGAGAGCCTGGCCATCGTCCTGCAGCGCCTGCGAGACTTTCTGGGGACCTGGCCCTGGGTGGCCCACAATGCACCCTTCGACCAGCGCTTCCTCCAGCACCACGGACAGGCGTGCGGCATCGCCTTCGAGAATCCGGTGTTCGATTCGCTGGCCCTCGCCCGGGAAGTTTTTCCCTCCGACAAGGGCCTCTCGCTGGCCCGGCTGGCCGAGCGCCTGGGGGTCGAGCCACGTCCCACGCACAGGGCACTCGAAGATGCCCGCGCCCTCGCGGCGGTGTATCCGCTGCTGCGCGAGCAGGTCGAGGCAGGCCGGCGTGAACGGCGAGCGCGCTTCTCCGAGATCTCGGACCTGGCCCTGCGCTATCGCGAGCTCACGGGCGCGCTGGCGAGCATGCAGACAGAGCTGAAGGACCTCCGGCGCATCCTCGATCTGTATCTCGACGAGACCGGCCTGCAGGCTATCGAGGTGCCCGGTAGGGGGCGCTGGCGCGCGGCCTCGACGATGCGGCACACGTTCCATCCGGAAGAGGTCCGTGCCGTGCTCGCGGACCTGGGGTTGCTCGAGCCGTGCCTGCGACTCGACCGCGAGAGGGTGGCGCGCCTGGCCGAGGGCGACCGCCTGTCACCGGGCGATCGCGAGGCCCTTCTGGCCACCCGCCGGGAACTGGGTGTCCAGCGCACGCTGCACTGGGAAGAGGAAGGGCTCTGATGCACGTGGAAGATGCTCACCTGGTGGAGACACTGGTTTCCGGCGAGACCGTCTTCGCCGGCAATCTCTTGCATGTCCGCAGGGACGTCGTGCGGACACCTTCTGGGCGAGAGGCCTCGCGCGAGGTCATCGAGCATCCGGGGGCCGTTGCGATCCTCGTCCAGGACGAGCAGGGCCGCGTCTGTCTCGTCCGGCAATACCGCCACGCGACGGGGTCGGTCCTCGTGGAGCTGCCCGCGGGCAAGCTCGATCGTCGTCCGGACGGGACGACCGAGGAGCCCCTCCGGGCCGCCCAGCGGGAACTCGCGGAGGAATGTCAGCTCCGCGCCGCTACGTGGCACCACCTGCTCGACTTCTACCTGGCTGCCGGCTACTCGAGCGAGAAGATGAGCCTCTTCCGGGCCCTCGACCTCGCGCCGGTCGATGGGCGTCCCGACGACGACGAGTTCCTGGAGTGCGTCTGGTGGTCTGCAGACGAGGCGATCGCTGCGGTGCGTCAGGGGCAGATCGTCGATTCCAAGACCATCATCGGGCTCTCCTTCCTCCTGTCGGGAGGATGGGGTGGCTGACGACGCCAGGCGAAAGCACCTCCTCGCGGCCCTCGAGGCGGCCTGCCAGGATGGCCCCATCCCGTTCGAGACCTTCATGGATCTCGCCCTGTATCTCCCGGACGGCGGGTTCTACACGCGACCCGGGATGACGGTCGGGCAGGGCGGGGACTTCCATACCAGCGTCTCGCTCGACCCGGCCTTCGGGATCTGTCTCGCTCGCCATCTCGAGCAAGTCTGGAGCGCCACCGGACGCTCACGGGCCCTGCGATGGGTCGAACTCGGTCCCGGCACGGGCGAGCTGGCCTACCAGATCATCACGGCCCTGCTCGAGGCGCGCGCAGAGTGGGCGTCGCTGGACTGTACCCTGGTCGAGCGGAGTCCCGCACTCCGCGCCCGGCAGCAGGCCCGGCTGGCGCCGCTCATGTCGCCCCGGGTCACGATTCGCTGGGTCGACGACCTCGAGGAGCTTGCGCCTGCAGGAACCTTCGAGGGGCACGTCCTCAGCAACGAGTTCTTCGATGCCCTGGCCGTCCGGCGGGTGATCGGGACCGCAGATGGGTTTGCCGAGATCGGAGTGCTCCATGAGGGCAACGGCCGCCTTCGCATGGTCGGGATGGTGCCGACCACGCCCGAACTGGCGGAGGCGCTCGATCGCGCCGGGGTGACCCTGCGACCCGGTCAGCAGACCGAACTCGGTCTGATCGCCGCCCGCACGATGCGCGAACTCGTGACATGGCTCGGGCGAGGGACCCTCTTGACCATCGACTACGGGGGCGAGGCCGCGGAGGTCCATGCGCCGCATCGCATGAAAGGCTCGATCCGGGGTTACTGGCGGCAGCTCCGGATGGACGATCCGCTTGCGCACCCCGGTGAGCAGGACCTGACGGCCGACGTCGATTTTTCGGCCCTGTCCCGGATCGGCGAAGATGCGGGCGTGCGGACCCTGGGGCTCGTCTTCCAGGGAGATTTCCTGCAGGGGCTCGGGATCGGGCAGATCGAGTCCCAGCGCCTCGAGGGGGTCGAGGGGGCCCTCACCCGCCAGGAAGTCGCCGCTCCTATCCGGCGACTGTACCGTCCCGAGGCGATGGGGGATGGTTTCCGG
>JBIIHZ010000419.1:0-2503 GCA_044235265.1 Candidatus Sericytochromatia bacterium | reverse complement strand
CCTCTGGCTGCACCCGGGACGATCGCCACCGTGTGGGTGGGCGGGCACTCCCGGGCAGCCCGGAGTCGTTCGGCGCCTGCCAGGACCAGGTACAGTTCGGCCACGGGCACGACCTCGGCCAGGGGATCGGCCACCAGCACCCGGTGAGGATGCGGGCTGTCCAGCTGGAGGTGCTCCAGCAGGCTCTCCCGCTCCGCTCCCGGTTCCGCGACGACGACGACATGCACCGGACGGTCTCGGGCCGCCTCAAGTTCACGCCAGATCCGGTAGAGGTCCTGCAGGGGGGTGGTCCAGTCCGCGCTCATGGGCATCACCTCCGTGGGGTGGTGGGCATCATATCACGCCCGACCCTGTTGCCGGCGATCGCCCGGAGGACCTACCATGCGAGTGTCGCCCGGCCTTCCGGAGGTGCTCTCTTGTTCCGCGTCCCTCATATCCTGTCCACTAGCCTGCTCGTCTCGCTCCTGCTCACCGTGCAGGCCACCGCGCTGGCCGTCCCGCAGGACCTGACGATCTTGCACACGAACGACACGCACGATCATCTGCTGCCGTTCGACACACGGCATGGCCGTGACCTCGGCGGCATCGCGCGCCGGGCGACCCTGATCCGTCGCATCCGCGCCGAGGCGTCCCGCTCGCTGGTGCTCGATGCGGGGGATACGTTCCAGGGAACACCGATCTTCACCTTCTTCGAAGGGGAGGCCGACACGCTCACGATGGATCTGGCCGGGTACGATGCCAGCACCGTCGGCAACCACGACCTCGACAACGGTCTTCCCAACCTCCAGAAGCAACTGGCCGGGCACCAGTTCCGCATGATCTGCTCCAACCTGGTCGATGGGGAATCGGGCCAGCCCATCTTCGAACCGTCCCACGTCTTCGAGCGCGATGGCCTCAAGATCGGCGTGTTCGGCATCATGGGCGAGGATGCCCTCGAGGCCGTGGCCCGCAAGAACCGCCCCACCATCCGGTTCCGCGACCCGGTCGAGGTGGCGCGCGAGCAGGTGCGCGATCTCCGGTCGCGGGTCGATCTCGTCGTCATGCTCTCGCACTCGGGCTTCGAGCAGGATCTGGATCTGGCCTCCCGGGTCGAGGGCATCCACCTGATCCTGGGCGGGCATTCCCACACCCGGGTCGACGAGCCCCGTCCCGTGCGCTGCGGAGCCTGGACGACCTACGTCGCTCAGGATTTCCAGTGGGGTGAACTGCTGGGACGGATCGATCTCACGGTCGACGAAGGCCGGATCACCGCGTTGCGAGGACGTCTGCTGCCGGTCGATGCCTCGATCCCGGCCGACCGGTCCCTGCAGGACGTGGTGAACCTGTACGACGGCCAGATCCGCACGCGGATGTCCGAGGTCGTCGCTCAGGCTCCCGCAGGGCTGGCCTCGGACGACAAGTACGCCCGGGATTGCGAGCTCGGGAACTGGACGGCGGATGTCATCCGCGGGAAGACCGGTGCCGAGATCGGCATCATGAACGCGGGCGGCCTGAGGGCTCCTCTCCTGCCCGGTCCGGTATCGGTCGGCACGCTGTACAGCATCTTTCCGTTCGACAATGCCCTCGTGACGGTGTCTCTGTCCGGCAAGACGTTGCAGGCGCTATGCGATGCGAATGCGGCCGATCCGGCGCGTCTGGGAGCCCTCCAGTTTTCGAACCTGACGTTCCGTGCGTCGGGTGGTCGGGCCGTGGACGTGAGGGTCGGGGACAGACCGCTGGACTCGGGACGGGACTACCGGGTGGGCACCATCGATTACCTGGCCGACGGGAACGACGGCTATCGTCTGTTCAAGGACGGGAAGGATGCCCGGGCGATGGGGGTGCTCCTCCGGGACGCCGTGCTGGAGGCCGCGCGCCACCAGAAGGTGCTGCGTTCGCCCGGAACGGGGCGGATCCGCGGCTGAGGCGTATGCTAGGGAATGGGAGGCATGAGGCGGACCAGCACGGTTGCCTCCCCCCGACCGTTGCGCCCTATCCCCCAGACTCGACCGCGTGCGGGCCCCTGGCGTTCGATCATCACGAGGCCCGGGCGATCGCCCATCTGGCGTCTAAGCTCTTCCGGGGCAGGCCCGGCGTCCGTCTGGGCCCGATCGAGGTTCACCACCGGGATGGATCCGACTCCCCCCAGCATGGCAGGGTCATCCGGGAGGGAACCCCCATGGTCATGCTGATAGCGCACCAGGCTTTCCTGGATCTTCAGCGTGCTCGCGAAGACCTCCGCCTGGCCGGTCACCGTCGGCTCGGATACCAAGAGGGGATGGCGGCTTGCCGCCGTATCGGGCCGACGGAGCAAGAAGAGGCCGCCTGCCCCCAGGCCCAGCAAGGCCCCCAGCACGACCAGGCGCCGGACGAGATAGGTGTTCCGGAGTAGCTTTTGCTTCCCCTTCTTGCCCGTCCGGGAGGCACCGCGTCTGCGCGAGGCCGTACGCTCGGTCGTCATCGCGAGCCTCCTGGCAGGTCGGTACCCAGCAGGTATCGGATCCCCTCGGCCGCGAGCATCAGC
>JBIIHZ010000418.1:0-2504 GCA_044235265.1 Candidatus Sericytochromatia bacterium | reverse complement strand
GTTCTCGAGGACGACTGGAGCCGGTACGCGGTTGCGGCCCGGCGTAACACGGCGCTGGTGCTGTCTCTCCAGGGAGAACCCGTCCGTGCCCGCGCGGCCCTGGCCCGGGTCCGGGACTGGCTCGGGCGTCCCTATGACCGGTGTCTGCTGGCGGCCGAGCCGGCGACGCCTGCCACCGACCGGGAACTCTACTGCACGGAGATCGTGGCGGCCTTTCTGAACCGCGTCCGGCCTGGCACGGTCGGGATGTCCACGGTGACGGGATACCGGGCCTTTCAGGTCCGGGACCTCATGGCCGCGACCACGCTTCACGGGGGAACCCTGCAGGTGCGATTCAACGCCGGCGATCGCCTGGACGTCCCCCGACTCGACCCGTTTCCCCGGCCGTAACCGCGTCGCCTCAGGACAGCAGTTTTCGCACCGTGGCGGGGTCCGTGCCCAGGGGATCGTGCGCTTCTTCGATGGTGCGACCGGACATCTCCCGGACCACCTGACGTCCTGCCTCGCGCGCCTGACGTTCGTCCAGCCGTGGACCCGGGAGAGCGTCGTCCGGTCCGGTTTCCCGGACGTCCCGCTCGGGATCGACCGCTTCCTGGTCGGTGGGATGCGCCTCCTCGAGGGCGGTTCGCATGCGCTCGCGGCGCAGCACGGCCTCGGGCACGAACACACCGTCGCCGATGAACTCGGCCGGCACGGGAGGGGCCTTGTCGGTCACGTCCGGGTCCGTGGACCTGTCCGGACCGTGGTCTGGCCCGACCGCACCTTCGGCACGGGTGGGCGCGCTGGTCGTGTCCGTACCCGGACGGTGGACGGGATCGGACCCCGGGAATCTCGGGTTCGATTCGATACGCATCGGGAGCCTCCCTGCTCACACGATCATGTTATCGGATCCCGGACGCCGTTCTGGAGAGGGGTCAAGCAAGTCGGCGAGGCAGCGCGCCTGTCAGAGCCCCATCGGTTTGAGCATCGCGAGGATGGGATCCAGCTTGCCCTGCAACTCGGTCCGACGCTCGGGGGAGAGGCCGGGCATCGCATCGAGGATGGCTTGCTTGTCCTTCAAGAGCCCATCGCGCGCCGCGCTGAAAGCGTCGAGATTGCCGGTAGAGGCGGCCTGCTGCATGGTTTCCAGGCCCGTGAGCAAGGCCTTGAACCGGGTCTCCATGGCGCCTTCCGTGGGCGGGAGTCCCCCCCCTGCAGCCACGGGAGCCTTATCCTCTGTCTTGGTCGGAGTTTCAGCACCTGCCGCAGGCGCTGGACTTCCTGCTGCGCTGGCAGGCTGACCCGCCTCGGGGCGGGCTTCCCCGCGCTTGACCGGGCCCTTCAGGAACTCTTCCCGGGAGACCTGTCCGTCCCCGTCCCGGTCGCGACGGAGCAGTTTCTGCCTCTTGCCGATCTCGTCCGCACTCAGGATGCCGTCGCCGTTCTTGTCCAGTTTCTGGAACCGACGCTCACGCTTCTGCGCCTTCAGGTCGGTTCCGACCTCAGGTCCGCCTTTAGTGGTCGGTTCTGCGCCCTCGGCTTTCGCCGGTGCTGACGGGGAAGCTGCGCCCGACTCCGGCTTCGCGGCCGCCTGCGACTCGCCGGTCGGCTTGGCAGCCTCACCGCCAGCCTGGACCCCGCCTGCAGGCTGCCCCGAACTGCCTGGAATTCCGCCCAGGTTCCCCGCGATACGCCCGATTTCCTCGAGATGCCCGGCGTAGACATCCTTCACTCCGGGCGGGAGGGTCTTCATCTTCGCAACTTCCCCGGGAAGGCGCTGCAGGTTTTTCTGGAGGTCTCCCAGTGCAGACGTGACTCCCTGGGCCGCCGACCGGATGCCCGCCTGGTCCCCGCTGGCAAGTGCCTTACCCAGGGCTTGGTTCGCGGATTCCAGACGGGCGTTGGCCCGGACCACGTCCCCGAACATGGACCGGAAGTCGCCGACGATCTGGTCCCGGGCACTCGTCATGAGGCCGAGGGTCGAGCGCGCCCCCGTGGCCCGGATGCTGGTGGCATCCGAAGAGCCCGCGGCAGGGGCTGCCGTCTGCGCACCGGCGGCCGGAGTGACCGGAGCCTGGGGAGGGGCGGCCGCTGGCGCCAGGGGGGCCATCTGGAAGGCCTGGCTGGCGATGTTCTTGAGGTTCATCGGGTGGCTCCGGACCGCATCCTGCGGTGATTCGTGACGTGGGTCTTCGCACGATCTTGTACCGCTCGCGCCGGTCGCTCCTGCCTGTTTTGCAGATTTTTAATGGGGGTTTCACGGACGTCGAAACCTTGGTCCCGAGGATCGGACGCGACGCTCCTCGCCCTGACAGGAAAGGCCCTCCTGCACCGGGGGTGCAGGAGGGCCACACGAGGCGCGGGTTCCGGCGAGGCCGGGTCGAGCTCAGACGGCTGCTGCCTGCCGGGCAGCCTTGAATTCGGCGATCAGCTGCGGGATGACCTCGTGGACATCTCCGACGATCGCCACGTTGGCCACCTTCATGATGGGCGCCTCGGCATCGGTGTTGATCGCGATGATATAT
>JBIIHZ010000417.1:0-2505 GCA_044235265.1 Candidatus Sericytochromatia bacterium | reverse complement strand
CAGGCCTGATCTTGGGTGGACTGGCCGGGTTGTCCCTTTTGGATGATATGAACCGCTCCGCTTCCGGTTCCGTCACGCCTTGATACAGGGCTGACCTTGTCCCGTCAGAGTTCGGCGCGTCCCACGAGTTCCGGGGTCTGGGTGTAGGCCACGCCCCGCACGCGGCTCAGGCGATCGACCTCGACACGGGCCCGGGTGAAGGCAGCCGCGAGGTCGTCCGGGCGGTCCATGAGGCCCTTCAGCAGCCAGTAGCTGAAGAGGCGGTTGCTGCGATCGCGGTACTCGTTTGCGAACTGTTCGGCGCCACTCGCGAGCAGCAGGGTGGTCCGCGCGGGGTCGATGGTCGGGCCCTTGGCTACGATCCGGACGGGGGCGACGCCCTTGAACAGGAGGTCCTTCGGGCCGCTCTTGCCGGCGAAGCAGGCATCGAGCACGACGACGATACGCCCGGCCCCCGTGCTCTCGAGGGCAGCGCAGACGGCGTCGAGACGCAGGTCGGGGTCCTCGTAGGAGCCTTCGACGCAGTCGGAGGGCACCAGGTAGGTGCCGTTGCCGTCGCGGCCCGGCAGCCCGTGGCCAGCGTAGTAGACGTACACGGTATCGCCCCGCTGCACGCGGTTGAGCAGGCCCTTCAGGCGCCCCTTGATGGCCGTGCCCGTGGCCTTGCCGTTTGTCAGGACGACGGTCTGCGACTCGGGGACGCCGAGGCGCGCGGTGGCGAAGCGGCCGAAGAGCTCTGCAGCGCGGTCAGCGAACGAGACGGGGGCCACGGAATCGTAGGTCGAGACGCCCACCACGAAGGCGTAGCGATGAGGGTCGGGTGTGGCGGTGCCCTTGGCGAGGCGCGGTCCGAGGTCGTCGGGGCCACCCTCCACGGAGGTACTCGTAAGACGCGCCAGTCGGGCCTCGAGATCTGCCTTCTGGCGCCGGGTGGCCTCCTGGAGGGCCTGATCCCGCTCGCGGGCCAGAACCTCTTTTTCGAGGCGCGCGACGCCGGGGTCGAGGGCGATCGAGACCTGGGGCACGACCCAGTCGCTCGACTGGGCGGCGGGCGCGGCAGGCGCGAGCACCGTCACGACCGGAACGGGGGCTGCGGCGATCTGGGTCGCGTCGGTGGCTTCGAGGGCGAGTTTCTTACCGTCTAGTTCGAGATGCGCGCTCGAATACCGAAGCGTACCCTCGGCAGTCACCTCGAAGGTGATGACGGGCGCACTCGCGACCAGCCGGGGCTTGAGGCCCCGTGCCTGCAGGCGGGGGACCCTGAGAGCGACCCGCCTGGGCACGCCGAGGTCGGCGGCCGCAGCGGGCTCCAGGTCGGCGAGGAAGACCTCGGCGTCAGCGTCATACGACACGTTCGCGAGAGAGGGCGAGCCATAGGCGGCACGCAGGCTTCCGGCCATGATGGCGCCCAGGGCGGAGGCAGGCGGCCTGGTGGGCGCCGACTCGAGGAAGGCCCGGATGCGGTCGTTGAGATCCCGGACCCGCGCGTTGTGGGCCCCTATGCGCGCCTGGAAATCAGCCATGCTCTCGAACTCGTCCTTCACGAATCGGGCTGCCAGTCGCTGGCGCTCGGCCTGGAAGGAGGACGGGAGGGTACGCGCGCGAGTCAGGTACATCTCGACTACCCTGCTGTACACGCCCCGAAAACGGGCGAGGCGTACAGCCGAGGTGTTCGCCGGGGAGGTGGCGAATGCGCTCCTTTCATCAGCCGTCCAAGAGAAGGTCATGGATGGGGCCGGAAAGTCCCCCTGTTCGACACCAAGGGCCACCGCGGTACGCTGGCCTACGCCTAGCGTGAGCGCCATGGCCAGGATGCCGTTCGAGATACGGGTAAGGTATGACGCGTGCATGGATGAGCTCCCTCGAGCATGATTTTCCCGTTTGGAAGATGCACATAACGGCGAGTCAGCCGATCGGCAGGTTTCGCAGGGCTCGAGGGTACAAGAGGTCCGTCGCCCCCGGCCGGGTCAGGAGTTCGGTTCATGCCTTGCCACGTAAAAAGTCCGTTGCGCGCCCTTCTGACCAGTGCAGCAGTGCTCGTCGGCGTCTGGAGTGTTCCTGCTGTTGGCGCCGGTCAAGTTCCGCGTAACGATGCCGGCATTTATGGATTGGACGAGCTGATCCGAGACTCGGCTAGATCCATCGAGGGGATGGCGCCGGATGACGCCAGTGACCCCACCGTGCATCACGATTACGTGGTGAAAAAGGGGGGGGTAGCGAGCACGTTCGTGTGGTTCCCCGTGTTCCAGGCATACCAGCTCATCCGCCCATCGAGTTGCGGTTTTTCCGGTCAGCCGGATGGGGTATGGGTGGCGAGCCAGCCGACGGCGGGGACGCGGGATGTGGACTGGGCGGTCGAGACATTTGGCGGGTTCTACGCCGGCAAGTACGAGGCGAGCCACGCGGATTCCATTCCCGGAAGTGCGTCGAGCGGTTCGAGTGCGACGGCGGGTTGGTCCAGAACGCTGAAGGTATCCAGGTTCTGCGTCCCCTGGACGGAAGTGA
>JBIIHZ010000416.1:0-2506 GCA_044235265.1 Candidatus Sericytochromatia bacterium | reverse complement strand
CCCGATCGTCCGCAAGATGTCGTTCGATCTCGAGGTGTTGCGTCGCCTCGGTCGGGATCATGACGTCGACGATATCTTGCGGACGATCGGGGACCTTCGCCGGGCGGACGTTCCCGCGCTCAGCCTCGATCTCATGTACGGGTTGCCCGGACAGACGCTCGACATCTGGAACTCCACGATCGACCGGGCCCTGGCCCTGAACCCGGAACACCTGTCGGTCTACGGTCTCATCCTCGAGGAGCGGACGGCGTTCGGACGCTGGCATCGTGAGGGACGGTTGCCTCTTCCCGGTGAGGAGGTCGAACTCGCGATGGGAGATCGCGTCGTCGCCCGGCTCACCGAGGCGGGATACGAGCGCTACGAACTCGGTAGCTTCGCGAGGCCGGGCTTCCGGGCCCGCCACAACGGACTCTACTGGACACTCGATCCGTACGTCGGACTGGGCCCGGGGGCTCACTCGTTCTGGCAAGGGCGTCGTTACGAGAATCCGCGGGGACTCGCTGCGTATTTCCAGGAGCCCGCGCCGAGGTTCGCGTCGGGCGATTCCCTGACCGAGCGTCAGTTCATGGAGGAGTTCGCGTTCCTGGGGCTGCGTCGGACGCTCGAGGGCCTCGAGAAGGAGACCTTCAGGCAGCGGACGGGGCTCGCTCTCGAGGAAGCCTTTCCGGGCGTGATCGGACGTCTCGCAGAAGCCGGGCTGGTCCGGGAGGATGAGGTGCGCGTGGTCCTGACGACGCGGGGTTGCTGGTTGTCCAACGAGGTGTTCGAGGCTTTCCTGGCCTGACCGTGGCCCCGCCGTCAGCGGGTCGGCGTTTCGGCGTCGGGAATCCTGGAGCCCGCCGAACCGCGGCCGAGGGCGACGAAGGTCCTCCGGTGCGCGAGAGGGGCACCTGCAAGGTCACCCGGACGGGAACCGTCCACCTCGACGCGGGTCGAAAGACCCGACCCGGTGCCGGACGTGGACAGGGCCACGAGTGAGCCCGACCGTTCGATCCGGACCCGGGAAGGCCCACCTTCCACCCAGTGACCGACGACGGCAGGAGCCGTGCATCCGGCCACGAGCAACACGCCAGCGGTGAGCCAGAAACGACGGATGTCCGATTTCCGAGTGACAGCCATGGGGCCTCCGGTACGGGGTTCACGTCGCCATGATGGATGTACCCTCGCCCGGTATTTTTCTACCGATTGCTGGCGGCTCTGGGATAAAATTGTGACGGGAGTCACGCGATCCTGCGATCGATGTCAAAAAAGTCGTGGCATGTAAGCACGTTGCGGCATCACGAACGCTATATGCAGATAGGTGACACGCAAGGGTGAGGTTGCGCATGCTGCTTTCTCTCGAGACCGTCAAGCATCTCTCTCGTCCCCGGCCCCTCCTGTCGGGCGGGTATCTGGTTCTGGAATGGGCGCTCCTGGTGGCCACCCTCGTGGCCCTGTCGCTCCATCCCGAGCCCTGGCTGCTCGTCCTCGCGGTGCCCTGGGTCGGGGCTCGCCAGCTGGCCCTGCTCGAACTGCTTCATGGCTGTGTCCACTGGAGCCTCTTCCGGAACAGTCGCCTCAACGATCTCGTGGGAGAAAGCCTGCTGGCCTGGCCCCTGATGCTGGCCCTGGAGCCGATGCGGCAGCGCCATCTGGCTCATCATCGGTACCTCAACACCCTCGCGGATCCGGAATGGGATCCCCGTCCGGGCGCTGAGCCGACCCGGGCGAGACGCCTCCGGGGCCTGCTCACCGAACTCTCGGGGATCGGGTCGATCCGGCGTGGGCTCGACCGGTTGCGTCATCCGTTGCCTGCCGGTCAGCGCCTGAAGCGCGGTCATCGACTGATGCGTGCCCTCGCTTATGCCTTCTGCCTCGGGGCGGCGATCGCCGGGGGCAAGGCGTGGCTGCTCCTGGCCCTGTGGATCGTGCCTCGCTTCACCTGGGTGCCCTTCGTGCAGGCCCTCCGCGAGGCCTACGAGCACGCCGGAATGCGCGCTCGCGTTCCCTCACAGCGGACACGATCCATCCGGTGCGGGTTCCTGCTGCGCACCTTCGTCCTGCCCGGACATGCCGGGTATCACGAGGCCCACCACCTGTACCCGTCGGTTCCGTTCCATGCGCTTCCCGCCCTGCAGGAGGCGCTGCGGGCCGCCGGAGGTGTGCGGGAGCCGGAAAACCTGGTCACGCTGGGCGGGTTCGGGCGCACCAGGATGACCGTCCAGCTTCCCGAGATCTCGCGCCCCGAGCCGGCCCGGACGTTCGCGACGGTCTCGACCCGTCTGTCGTCCTCCACGGCCAGCTGACGGCGGTCAGGCCCGAGCCACGCGCTCCAGGCGGGCGATCGCCTCGACGCGCCCCAGGGACGCGACCAGCCGGGCGAGCTCGGGGCCGTGAGCTCGCCCCGTGAGTGCCAGGCGGGTGGGCATCAGCACGGCTTTCATGCCCAGTCCGAGGTCACGCGATACGGTCTTGAAATGGCTCTTCAGGGCGTCAGGAGCCTCCGGAAGGTCCGGGAGGTCAGCGG
>JBIIHZ010000414.1:0-2508 GCA_044235265.1 Candidatus Sericytochromatia bacterium | reverse complement strand
CCGAGGACCTCATCGAGCTGGTTCCCGAGATGAAGTCCCTCGACCAGGTCGAGGCCTGGATCGACGCCCACGCCTGACGGGGCATCCGTTCGTCGCGACCTGCACCGGTAGCGGATGCTACGGTGTGGCGATGTCCATGGCCTCCCGTGCACGCGAGGCCTCGACATGGGGGGAGCCGGGTAGGCGATCCGCTTCCTCGAGCCGCGTAGGGCCTCGGGTCCCAGGACATGCAGGGTGGGGCCAGATCGAGGTATCACACCGGGGCTAAAGCAAGTTGACACTCGCACGAGGGTTCTGGCGCCGCCACGTTTATCCTGGCCCGGTCGCTGATGCTACAGCCCGGCGAGGGTATCCGTGAGCCCGAGGAGATCCGCCTCGAAGGCCTCCAGGTAGGCGGCTCCCTTGTGAACCCGCGGATCCGTTCGTGACCAGCCGGGCGCCGCCTGGAGCAGCGGAGCGGCGGTGTCCATGACCTCGCGGGCTCGCGAGGCCTGGACGTAGGTTGAGGCGGGCTGACGCTCTGCTTCCTCGAGGTGGTCCCAGATGAGGACGAGGCCCAGGAGGAGGCTCTGCCAGTCGAGATACCCGACTGGATGGCCATCGAGACCGAGCCACGGAAACCACCGACTCCGGTCGATGGCCCACATGAGGTCCCCCCGGATGGCCCGCCGGGTCACCATGCCAGCCAGATGCAGGTGCGTGAGGACGTCCAGCACGTTGCGTCGATCGTAGGCGGCCGCGCGCGCAATCTCGGACGTGACCCGTGGTTCCCCGTGATGGGCGATCAGGTGGTGGACGACCTCGGCCCGGCTTCCGGGGCCGAAGATCGCTCGAAGTCTGAGGTTCAGACAGGGCAGGGTCTCGAGGTCCGGAGGGCTGGTCTTGCCCTGGAGCAGGATCGGCGGGCGGGCGAAGCCGTGGGCCGCGAAGTGTGGTTCGAGTTCTCCTTTGAGGCCGGCCGATGGCAGGTCAGGAAACAGCGGCTCGAGGTCGGCTGCAGAGTTGACGTGCACGTTCCGGTCTCGTCGGGCGGGACGCGACCCCGTGGCCTCTGCTACCGCCACCATCAGCGGGCTGGCAGGGCTCGGAAATCGTTCGGCGAGGTTGTTCAAACGCTGGGTCGAGAGGAGCGCACGATTCTGCGCGAGCCATCCGCAGACGGCATCGAACATCCGCGGTTCTCGACGGGCGATCAGGAGAGTGGCGATCGCCAGGGCTTCCGGGTCGATGCCACAGGTCGTCCTCTGCTCCTGCGCCACGGGTGGGGCTGTCCCGGCGACATGAATCCCGAGTTGCCCCCACCGCCTCCAGAGGAAATCCAGAAGCGCGTCCCGAAACGCCTTACTCGAGCGAGCGTGCAAGGTCTTCAGCTCCCAGTCGGTGTAAGGCCTCATGAAGGTCCGGTGTCAGGCCGTCTTGCTGTGCCAGGCACCAGGTCAGCGCGAACCTCAGGTCTTCATGGCTCGGGGGGCGATTGACGATTCCTTGGACGTTGAGGGCGGTGCCGCCGCAGATCACCAGGTCGATCGGAGTTCCTGCATCGGCATCCAGCAATTCACCCAGTGCCGCGAGCAGTTCCTCGATCAAGGAGGGCATCAAGATGCTCATCGCAAGCTTCTTTCACGGACCGACGGCTGCGGTTTGGGTGATAAACACCCATGTTATAGATGTTATAGATCCAGATTTGTCTATGTCAAGCTCGGCCGCCACGGTCCGCGCAGCCGATTATCCCCGGTCCGGTTCGAGACCCTGGCCCGAACCGTCGGCGACCTCGAACGCTGCAGCGCGATGCCCCTCAATCCCAGGTTTTGAAGACCACGAGGGCCGCCGCGTGACCACATGCCTGTCAGTCGTTTTCCGCAGTTTCGCCATGACTCTGCTGTTTCATGACCATGATATAATCATGACATGCGAAACCATGAAGGGCGTTTTGACCGCGATCACCTCTCCCGTCAGGTCCTGAGCGCCCTGCGACACGGCTTCGCGCGCTTCTTCTCGGGGCATCCGGAGGCCGTCGCCGAAGACGTGTCCACCCCCGAGATCCTCATCGAGCGCCGCACCCCGGACGCCGTGATCCGGGTCCAGGATCCCGCGCATGGCGAGTGGCTCGTCGTCATCGAGGTCCAGTCTCGCCGGGATCCGGACATCGGGAAGCGCCTGGCCCGGACCGCCCTGTGGCTCCACACCGAACATGGCCTGCCCGTCTTGCCCGTGGTGATCCATCTGACCGGACAGGGTGGGCGGCCACCGGAACCCGTCGCCTTCACGGTCCGCGGGGTCCAGACCCGGTTCGAGTTTCTCGAGATCAACCTCTGGGAACTCGACGCGGACGCGATCCTGGCCGCGGGTCTCGAGGGACCCTGGTGGCCGTTCATCGCCTATACCCGGGGCGGGGGAAACCGGGAGACCATCGAGCGACTGATTGGCCGGGCTGGCCAGGATCCGGTCATGAAGGATCTGGTGGACGCGTGTCTGCGGATCAGTCGCTTCGTGGTAGATATGACTTGG
>JBIIHZ010000054.1:0-8478 GCA_044235265.1 Candidatus Sericytochromatia bacterium | reverse complement strand
GCAGCTGGATCCGGACTCCCTCCGAACTCCGCATATTGGCACCCGACCAGTCGACGAGCACCCTGTACGGATACGGGTCGAAGGCGCCGGCCGCATCGCGCACCGCGAGTTCGCCGGACGAATCCGCAACGGAATTGTCGATCGACAGGCTCGTGCTGCCGTGAATGCGTGCCCAGGGAGACTCGACGTGTCCCTTGAGCGACAGCGGGATGCGAACCCCGTCGAAAGAGAACCCGTTCCAGAGTCCCCGGGGTAGACCGGGAATGTCGACCGGAGCCGCAGAGAAGCGGTCGAGATCGATCCCGAAACTGACCGTGGCCTCGGGCATCGAAGCAGGGGCCGCCCGGAAGTTCGCGCCCACGCTCCGGATGCGCGCCAGATCAGGAGCATCCTGGAGGTACGGGATGGCGAAAGAATCCGAGGCACCGGGAATCCCGATCCGCTCGGGCAACCCGGTGGTCATCCAGGCTGCCGCGAGGGCCTTCAGGTCAAAGTGCAGCTTCAGTCCCGATGCGCGCGGCAGGTTGCCGGCAACGGGAACCAGATCGAACACCAGGTCGCCCTGCCGACCGAGCTGAGACTCGCTGCGTGACCCGTCGATACGGGCCATGTAACCCGGGAAGTCCAGACCCCGGAGCCGATCCCCCATGGTCGGATCGATGACCACGCGGGTATCCGGGTAGGCCATGAGGCCCGGTATGGCGATCCCCTTGAGCGGATCCGGGAAGGCCGGGAATCGCTCCGGCGGGGGAGGGTCGCCTGCACCCGGATTTCCGACGGTGGGCGGCTCCACCCCGGGTCCGGGTAGAGGCACGGGCTCGACATCCTCCAGCAACCGGAAGAACTGACCGAGCGTCCCGATGGTCGGAGTCTCCGGATTCTCGACGATGGGCACGTCCGGTTCCTGCGGGGGACGCTCCGGTTCGAAGCCACGCATCACTTTTTCGATGAGGTCCTCGCCAGCCAGACGGTAGGCGGAGAATTCCGGGGACTGCGTGACATCGACCAGGTGAGCGTACTTCCGGGCGTAGTGCCCTTCCAGGCTCCGCAGGATGCGCTCCTGGTGGTCCGGCACGACGATGGGCTCACCCGCGGGCGACAGCGTGATGCGCAGGGCGACCGGAGTGTCCCGGCGGAGGCGCTCGTTGCCACGGCCCTGTCCCTTCAGGATCCGGGCACCATTCACACCGAGCGCATAGGCCTTCACCTGCACGGCGGCCTCGTCCACCTCGGGGGCGAACTGGAGGGTGATCTCCTGGCGGATGGCTCCCCCGCCTTCCGGGCGCTGCACCTCGAGGAGCTTGCCCGGCCGGGAGTCGCCGGCAACGAACTCCTCGGGCAGGATCTCGAGCAGGTCGGTCTCGGCGAGCACGCCCTGCGTGCGGCGTGCGGGCCACTGGATGGTGAGGACCATGGTGTGACCGACCACCTCGCGTGGCCCCTTCACGGCCGATGGCCCCGCGGTGGACGGTGCCGTGACGGCCGCCTGCCCCCTGGTCACGGCGGGCCCGCCGGCCCCCGCACCCAGACCGGGAACGAGGGACGGGCTCGCCTGACAGGCGGACAGGGACAGGGCCAGGCCGACGAGGGCCCGCCGATGGAATCGCTGCATCCGCGACCTCCCTTGGACGTTCATGCGATCACGTGAGACTTGATGGATGAAAATCAACTGCTTTCCGGACCCGGTCATTTCGTCACCTCCGGTTCATCACCGATGATGACGGTTCCAGTCCAGGGCTGGCGATCGGGCAGAGGAGGCAGCGAGGCTTCGGGATCCGGGTCCTCGATCGTGACCCCACCCGACCATCCAGCCCGGACGGTGAAGGTCGTGTAGGCCCTTTCGGCCAGCTGCCCATCCGGGAGAAGCCGGTACGCCACGAGCATGTACGGGCCGGAACGCACCCCGGGGTACACGACCAGCCGGGAACCCCGGACGACCTGGACGAATTCGGGAGAGGGGCCCCGGACCACGAAATCGAACCGTTCCGCGACGGGTCCGTCCCCGCGCTTGAGCAGGATCTGGGCCGTCGACGGATATCCCGGACGCAGCGCCCCGTCTCGGAGTGGCTCGAAAAGGTCGCCCGGCGTCACCTGGAGCCACAGGTCGTTCGACCCGGGGGGGGGCGGCGTGGGCACGATGACGACCGGGGATCCCGCCTCACCCGAACCGGAGCCGCTGCTGGGAGCCGTCGAGGGAACGGGAGTCGGGAGATCCGTCAGGGGAGGGGCCGTGGGCCGTGGCGTGGGCGGGACGGGTACTTCGACCTGGTCGTCCTCGTCCACGGCGTCCTCGACCTGACCGCCGCGGTTCTGGTCGACCTGGTCGCCGGCCTGCTGTTCGGCCTGCCGACGGGCCTCCTCGTCGCTCTGACCCTCGTTGGGAACCTCGACCTCGAGCACCTTCCCGACGGGCTCGAGGCTGTTGCTGGTATCGTCCTTGCGCGCGGCCTCCTCGACCGCGGCCTGGAAATCCTTGAGGAGGTCGGGGCCCGAACCGGTGGACACGGGTGTCGGGGATCCGGACTTGGCTTCCGACAGCACCTCACCGAGGCCTTCGGCAGAAGCGAGATTGGCATACTGGATGGACGAGGCGAACGACGGGTTCTGCCGGTTGGCCTCGATGACGGCAAGGACCTTGGTCGCGACCGCATCGAATGCCTGGATATCCAGACTCGCAACCTTGTCGCCTCGCGCCTGGAGCACGGCAGCCACGGCCAGCGTGGTGGCAGGCGTGACCGGCAAGTCAATGTCGCCCTGCTTGCCCTTCTTTTCGATGGGGGCCTTGTACAGCGTGGCCAGCAAGCGATTCTCGCCGTCGGGAGTCACGAACTCGACCTCGATCCGGTAGACCTTGTTGATCTCGAGTGCGAGGCGCAAGTCCTTTCCGGCCGTGTAAGTCTTTCCCCCCGTCGCAGGAATCGCGCGGATCTCGCGAATACGCCCGGAAGCGACATCATCGGGCTTGAGGGCGAGCATCGTGCTGGCGGTGGCTGCCTGAAGGCTCCGGTAGGGGGCATCCGTGGTCAAGGGGGCGACCGTGGTCAGTCCGTACACCAGGTCCTGCACCTTGATGGCCACCGAGACCTGAGTGGGGGACAGCTTGATGGTGCGCCTGGGGAGCACCTGTGCCGGTGGCGTGGAGGCCACGGAGGCTGGAGGAGAGGCATTCCCCGACGGATTCGTGCCCAGGTTCTGGAGGAAACCGGCGGGACATGCCGTCAGGGACAGGGCAAGGACCCCGAGGACGGGCCATCGCTTCCAGATTCTGGATGGACCGGACAGCTTCGGCGTTTCAGGCACGAGCAACCTCCATGGCAAAGCGGAGGGTCAGACGATCCTTCGATACCCGTTCACAAATCGAAATATGCAGGTCCGCTGACACGAAGTTACAGGTTGGTGAAAAAGGATTGGCGCTGCCTCAGTCGAGCGCCCCCGTGGCGCGTTCCACAGCTTCCAGCAGGCCCCCCGTGCGCACCATGCGCGCAACCGCTGCAATGTCATGAGCCACGATCCGGTCGACGAGCAGCCGAGGCACCTCGTCTCGTACGGCGGCATGCGCGGCAGCGGGTCCCACGCCGGGGCGCAACCCACCCCGCAGATCGATTGCCTGGGTGGCACACATGATCTCGATCGCCAGAACCTTCTCCAGGTTGTCGACCACCCGCAGCAGCTTGCGCGCGGACGTGGTCCCCATGCTGACGTGGTCCTCCTGCCCGGCCGAGGTCGGGATGCTGTCGACACAGGCCGGATGGGCCAGAACCTTGTTCTCGCTGACGAGACTCGCGGCGGTGTACTGCGCGACCATGTAGCCGCTGTTCATCCCGCCGTCCTCGGCCAGGAACATCGGGAGACCGTTCGAGTACTGGGCGTTGACCAGGCGCTCGATCCGGCGCTCCGAGATGCTGGCCCACTCGGCACAGGCGATCGCCAGGAAGTCGAGGGCCAGCGCCACGGGCTGGCCGTGGAAATGGCCGCCGTTGAGCACCTCGTCGGAGTCCGGAAACAGCAGCGGGTTGTCGGTGACGCTGTTGATCTCGATCGTGAGCACCCGCTCCGCGTGGGCCAGGGCATCCCGGCTCGCTCCGTGGACCTGCGGCGCACAGCGCAGGGAGTACGCATCCTGGACCCGGTCACACGTCGCGTGCGACGCGATGAGATCGCTCTGAGCCGTGAGTCGCATGAGGTTACGGGCACTCGCCTGCTGCCCCGGATGCGGTCGCAGGGCATGAAAGACGTCCCGGTAACTCTGGTTGGAGCCGAGCGTGGCCTCGAGCGTCATCGCGCAGGCCACGTCCGCCAGGCGCGCCAGGGAGCGGACCCTGTGGACGGCCAGGCACCCCATGGCGGTCATGGCCTGGGTGCCATTGACCAGGGCAAGACCTTCCTTGGCCGCGAGACGGACGGGTTCGAGTCCCCGCCGGGCCAGCCCTTCCCGCGCCGGGAGCACCCGACCGTCGACCTCGACCTCACCTTCCCCGATGAGGGCCAGCGCCATGTGGCTGAGCGGGGCGAGGTCTCCGGAAGCCCCGACGGAGCCCTGCGAGGGCACCAGTGGATGCACGCGACGGTTGACCAGCTCCATCAGCAGATCGAGCGTCTCGAGCCGGATCCCCGAGTGGCCACGCGCGAGCGCCTGGGCACGCAGGACGAGCATGGCGCGCACCACCTCGGCCGCCAGGGGTTCACCCACGCCAGCCGCGTGGCTCAGCACAAGGCTCTGCTGCAGTTGCTCGACGGCCTCGGGCCCGATGCGACGGTCCTTGAAGTAGCCGAAGCCCGTCGTGATGCCGTAGACGACCTGCCCGCCGGAGATCAGACGTTCGACATGGTCCCGGGCCCGGGTCACGGCGTCGCGCGCTCCGGGCGTCAGCGCCACGGGCGCACCTTCGAGGGTCGCGCGGACAACCTCCTGGATCGTCAGGGACTGTCCATCGAGCAGCACGGGGAGCACCATGGGCGTCATTGCCTCCGGGACGGGGAGCCTCGACTCCCGGGTGATTCGCGCCCATGCCATGCCCGGGAACGGGTGCGATCACACGTCCGGTTGCGGCGAGGTGTCATCGTGCGGGAGCCGGGGTAAAATTGGCCCGAAATCATATGTGATCCAGGAAGGCCGAGTTCCGTGACCGAACTGACGTGGGCACCACCCGACACGCTCGTGCAGAGCCAGCAACTGATCGCGCGGCGCGAGCCGTTCGCCCTCGACTTCTCCGGCAAGATGGGTCAGACCCTGGCCCGGAACTACGGCGAGGACGTGCTGGACCACGTGTTCGAGGCCAGCATGTACACCACGGCCCTGCCGATGAGCACCATCGTGATCCAGGGCCTGATCCAGCTCGCCGTCGAGAACCGCTACACCGTTCACGGCACCGGGAAGAACCTCGACGGGTACCGGATGTCGTTCACCCCGTCGGAGGGCTAGAACACCCGGCGAGCGTTGTCGAACCAGCGAACGGGCGCGATCGACACTTTCTCCCCCGTGCGGGGAGCGTGCAGCACCTTGCCCTGACCGATGTAAATGCCCACGTGGGTCGCCGGGCGCCCCACGAACACCAGATCCCCTGGCCGGAGCTCGCGCATCGACACGGCTTTACCCCTGCGTTGCTGCATGTCGGCGGTGCCGTCCAGATTCCGTCCCATCATCCGGGCGGCCTGCTGCACCAGACCGCTGCAGTCCACCGGGCCCGGTCGCGACATCGTGGGACCATGTCCCCCGCCATAGCGATACCACTGACCCTTGAACAGCATCGCCTTCTCGACGAAACGCTCGGCAGCCGAGAGGGGCACGGGCCCCTTCGGTTCGATGATCGGCGTGCGTCCGAGCGCATCGACGATCTGGCGCAGATGATGAAAACGCGCCTCCGTCGAGAACTGGACCGAATCGGAGTTCGTGGGCCATTCCAGGGCCGGGGACCAGGTGGCCTCCCCGGGTGGAAACCAGCCATGCATCGCCTCCAGGCGGTCGAAGCCGGGACCCAGAAGCGTCACACCCGACCGGTACGAGACAGCAGGATCGGAGATTCCTGGAGTGGCCGGCATTCGCACCTCCCGGGGCACACGCGACGTTCCGAGGGGGATTATCGCGGGCGGTCACGACGGACGTGACACGCTCTGGCCAAGATGGATTGAAGCCTGGGTTAAGTTTTATCCAGATTGCCCGGGGG
This sequence comes from Candidatus Sericytochromatia bacterium, assembly GCA_044235265.1. Taxonomy (GTDB): domain Bacteria; phylum Cyanobacteriota; class Sericytochromatia; order S15B-MN24; family UBA4093; genus JAYKJE01. The sequence goes on along the minus strand of JBIIHZ010000054.1, from coordinate 2,314 downwards.
ACGGCATCAGGTCCGTGGGCCGGGGTTTTCCTCGGAGCGTGGCAACGAGGCGATCCGGGCCTCCAGCAAAGCCCGAGCCTGCCGCCGCAGTTCCGTCGCACGGGCCTCGATGCGCGCCAGCTCCTGCTTCATGGGGGCCACCACCCCGGCATCCGAGAGTCCATCGAGGTTGATCGCGACGTTCAGGATCGCTCCCTCCACGCCAGCCAGGGCGAGCGCCATGGCCACTCCGGCATCCGAGGCGGCGTGCGGCACGCCCTTCTCGAGCGCGAGCAGGGCCATCTCGGCAGCTGCAAGCGACTCTTCGGCCACCTCGAGTGGCACGTCGGCTGCCCCCTTGAGCGCCCCCTGGATGGCAGCGGTGCGCGCAACCTTTTCATCCTCGGTGGTCCGAGGTAAGCGCATCGCGACCACGACGGCGTCGTAGGCACGAGCGTCCCGGTCGATGGCCCCCGAGAGCGTTTCCATCAGCTGGTCACCCTGCTCCGAGAGCAGCTCCAGCGCCTCGGCGGTTTCCTCGGACGCCCGGGCCTGGGACAGCCCGGCCACCATGGTGACGAGGGCACCCGCGAGAGCCCCCGAGAGGGCCGAGGCACTGCCACCGCCCGGCGTGGCATCCGACGCGGCCAGCTTGCGCAGGAAATCGGCGAGCTGGAGATCGCTCAGGGACGGCGTCATCTGGTAGGCATTCGACACGGTCATTCTCCCTTCCGGACGAGTGCGTTCTCGAGGACCAGGTCGGGTTGCCAGTTCTCGACCTGGAGGTAATAGGCGGCCGCTTCGAGCAGGGCCTCCTGGGGGACGAGGCCGACGATCTCGGCACTGAGGACCCGGGCACCGAAGCGAGCGGCCTCGATCTTGACCAGTTCCTGGACCCGGTGGATCGGCGTCTTCTGGAAGTCGAGCAGGTTCATCGAGACCTGGGCCAGCTCGCGATCGGCGAGATAGACGCCCATGGCCTGGACGTGGGGCAGGCCGCCCGTGCTGGTCCGGACGGCCCGGGCGATCGCCTGGGCGACCCGGACGTCCGCCGTGTCGAGCTGGAGGTTGTAGGCGATGAGAAACGGGCGGGCTCCGAAGACCGAGGCGCCCATCGCCGGATGCGGGACCTCGGGTCCGAAGTCGGGCTTCCACTCCGGGGACTGCAGCTTCTCGGGGAGCCCCTCGAACTCCCCCTTGCGGATGTTCGAAAGCAGGCGCCGATGCGGCGCCGTGGCCGCCTCCCCGTAAAGGAAAACGGGTACGTCGAAGCGCTGCGCGACCTCGGCCCCGACCTCCCGGGCCAGGTCCACGCAGTCCTGCATGGTGGCATTCCGGACGGGAATGAAGGGCACGACGTCGATGGCCCCCATCCGGGGATGTTCCCCCACGTGCTCGCGGAGGTCGATGTGACGGGACGCCAGCTCGAACAGGTTCACCACGCCCTGCTTGAGGGCCTCCGGGGTCCCGACGAAGGTGAGGACGGTGCGGTGGTGGCTGGCATCCGAGGATCGATCGAGGACGATGAGGCCAGGGATGCCCTCCAGCGCGCTCATGAACGAATCGATGACGACGGTATCCTGTCCCTCGCTGAGGTTGGGGACGCACTCGATGAGCCTGGTCACGCGTGAAGGGTTCCTTCCGGCCGGGAACGGGTGGGAGAGACGAGACGTCCGCGCTTGAGCACGGCGTGCACGGGAATGTTTGCCAGAGTGTAGGGGATCTCGCGCATGTCGGTCGTGTCCCACACCACCAGATCCGCCTGCTTCCCGGGCTCGAGACTGCCGACGCGATGCGCGCGCCCGGTGGCATGCGCCGCATTGAGGGTGGCAGCCGACCAGGCCTCGGCAGGCGTGAGGCGCAGCTGGGTGACGGCCAGGGCCATCATGAGTGCCATCGAGGGGGATGGGCACGAGCCAGGATTGAAATCGGTCGCCAGCGCGACGGGCACTCCCCACTCGATCATCCGCCGGGCGGGCGCGTGGTGCGTCATCCCGAGAAACAGGGCCGTACCGGGTAGCAGCACCCCGATGACGCCGGCGGCGGCCATCGCCTTCAGCCCGGACTCGTTCGCATGGTGCAGGTGGTCGGCCGACACGGCCCCGAGGCGGGCCGCCAGCGCCGCTCCGCCGGTGTCGGCCAGTTCGTCGGCGTGGAGCTTGAGGCCGAGGCCTTGTTCCCGTGCCGCACGCAGGAGCCGCTCGGACTGGGCGGGTGTGAAGACCCCCTCCTCGCAGAAGACGTCACAGAAACGGGCCAGACCGCGCAGCGCCACGCGGGGCAACCAGTCCGACACGAGTTGATCGACGTACGCGTCGGCATCCTGGCCTGCAGG
>JBIIHZ010000413.1:0-2513 GCA_044235265.1 Candidatus Sericytochromatia bacterium | reverse complement strand
CCAGCGGCCAGCGCCGCGCGCAGTTCATCATGCCATGCATCCGGGCGATCGTCGGAATCCCCGGGAGGAGCCGTGGGTTCGCCCGCTTCACCCTCCCGCGCGGACGCTCCGGTCACGCGAGGCGCCCCGGACGCCACCACCGTGAATTCACCCCGCGGCGCGTGGGTCTCGAAGTGCTTGCGAACGTCGGCCACGGTACCCCGCACGTGTTCCTCGAACTGCTTGGTGAGTTCGCGCCCCACGGACAGCCGGCGATCGGGGCCCCAGCAGCTCTCGAGATCCACCAGCGTATCGAGGATCCGGTGCGGCGCCTCGTAAAAGATGAGGGTCCGCGGCTCGCGGGCGAGTTCCCGGAGCCGTCTGCGACGGCGCGTCCCGTCCTGGGGAAGGAAGCCCTCGAAGACCCACCGATCGGTGGGCAACCCCGAGGCGACGAGCGCCGAGACGGCCGCCACGGGGCCCGGTACGACGACGACCGGGATGTGCCGCTCGATCGCTGCCGCGACGAGCTCGGAACCGGGATCGCTGATACCGGGCATCCCGGCATCCGTCACCAGAGCGAGATCCTGTCCCCCCTCGAGATGGGCCAGCAGACCGGGCATACGGGCACGGGCATTGTGGGCGTGGTACGAGACGATCTCCGGACGGTGTCCCAGATGTTCGAGCAGCTGGCGGCTGCGTCGCGTGTCCTCGGCCGCCACCAGCGGCACGGTCCCGAGGATCCGCGTGAGCCGCAGCGTCACGTCCTCGAGGTTGCCGATGGGGGTGCCACACAGGTACAGGGTGCCGACCGTCACGCTCATGGGGAGGTATGGTACCACCCCACGATGGAAGGCGCCTTGCGAGGGTACAATCGCACCGTGACCGCTGCCGGAGACTCGTTTGCCACACCGACTCGCTGCCATGACTGGATATGTGTCTCGACTGGCGGGCGAACTGGCTCGTGAGACTCGCGGTGCCGACACCCCTTCCGGCAAGACGATCCCGGCCGCGCTGCTGCTGGCCGACCTGTCAGGTTTCACGGCCCTCACGGAACGGTTCAGTCGCGAGGGCAACAGTGATGGGCTGGTCGTCATCCTCAACCGGACGTTCGGGATCCTGATCGACCGGATCCTCACCCACGGGGGTGACGTCCTGAAGTTCGCCGGAGACGCCCTGGTAGCGGCCTGGCCCGCCGGCGACGAGCCCATGGAGGTCGCCACACGGCGGGCAGCGGCCTGCGGGCTGGATCTGATCCAGGACATCGACGATCTGATCCGGAACGCCGAGTTCGCCCTGCGCATCAAGCTCGATCTGGCTGCGGGGAAGCTGACGCTGATGTCCGTGGGGGGCGTCTTCGGTCGATGGGAGCTGCTGGTCACGGGGGAACCGCTCGACGCCATCGGCATGGCGAGAGTCCGGGCCAGCGCCGGGCAGCTCGTGGCTCACGGCCTTGCAGCGAAGTTGCTCGGCCCGGGCTGCCAGACCAGCCCGCTCGCGGAGGGTGGCGCGCAGGTGCACCACGTCACCGCCCCCGGATCCGCTGCGGGTGAGCCCGAGCTTCCGCTGGCCCCCGAGTTGATGGAGCGGTTCGTGCCCGGGGCCGTGAGGTCTCGCATCGAGACGGGCGATCGGGACTGGCTGGCCGACCTGCGCATGGTCACGGCGATGTTCGTCAAGGTGGACGGGCTCGGAAGCTCGACCTCCCTGGAGAGGGCCCAGCGCCTGATGCAGACCCTCCAGGTGGAGGTGTACCGCCGGGAAGGCAGTCTCAACAAGCTCAGCGTGGACGAGAAGGGGATCCTGGCACTGGTGGTGTTCGGACTGCCCCCCTATTCGCATCCGGACGATGCAGCCAGGGCCATCGAGACGGCGCTGGCCCTGGCCGACCTCGCCGAACGGAGCGGCACGGTCTGCCAGGTCGGGATCGCCACGGGGCGCGTCTTCTGCGGAGAAATCGGCAATGCCCGCAGACGCGAGTACACGGTCATCGGGGATGCCATCAACCTGGCGGCACGCCTGACCACGGCCGGGGGAGAAAGCATCCTGCTGGATCGCATCACCCGTGACGCGGCGACCCGACGTGTGGAATGCCGTCCGCTGCCGCCGTTCGTGCTCAAGGGCAAGGCAGAACCTGTGGACACGTTCGCGCCTGTCCGCCTGATCTCGAACGATACCAACCGCTCTCCGCTGGCGGGCAGAACCGCCGTCATCCGACAGCTGGACGAGATGCTCGACCACGTCCAGCGTCATCACGCTGCCCCGCCCGTGGTTCATCTCACGGGACCCGCAGGCATCGGCAAGTCGGCGCTCCTCAGGGCCTGGGCCGCCGACCTGGAGACCCGGGGGCTGGCTTGCCACGTGATCACGGCTGATCCGTTCGCCCGGGCCACCCCCTTCCAGGTCTGGCAACACCTGATTCACGCGATGTACGGTCTGGACGTCCCGGCCCCGTTCCTGCGCGAGGCTGGCCGAGAGGCCCTGCAGCAAGACCTCGTCCTGATCGGTCAGACACCCGATGACCTGGCCCTCAT
>JBIIHZ010000412.1:0-2516 GCA_044235265.1 Candidatus Sericytochromatia bacterium | reverse complement strand
GCGAACACCACGCACTCGTGACGTCGTCGGAAATGGTGGCCCATCCCGATGCGTTGCTTGTCCCAGACGATGAGGTTCTTCACGTCGAAATGTTCCCGCACGAGCGCCCCGAGGCTGAGCAGGCTGAACGAATCGAACATGATGTACAGGTGCCCGTCAGGCTTCATGACCCGGTGGCAGGCCTCGAGGAACGCGCGGTACAGTCCGGGTTCGTCGCGAAACTCCCGGAACCAGCGGTCGTCCTCACCCTTGCGGTAGTCCCCGACAATCCGTCCTCTGCCCAGCTGCAGGTGCTGATTCATGCCGGAATAGGCAGGATCCGTCGTGATCACGTCCACGCTTCCGGCTTCGAGCGAGGCGAGGAAGGTCAGACAGTCGGCGTGGACGAGGTTCCAGCGAGGTGCGTGCATGGCGTCATGCTAGCAGGTGCCCCGTCCCCCCGCTCGTCTCTTGAACCGAGCTTAATGTCTCTGGTATCATGGCAAATGTGTGAATGAATTCCATCCCATCCGTCATCCCGGAGAGACACGCGCGAGGCTTCAACCGTGGTGGCCTACCACGCGGGGAAAGTTTCGGCCGAGGCGTTCACACCTCGTCCCCGTCTCACACCAGTAGGAGAGAACCTATGCCCCTTCAGAAGGAAATCAAGTCCGACATCGTCGCCGAGCACAAGCGGCACGAGACGGACAACGGGTCCCCCGAGGTCCAGGTCGCGATCCTCACGGCCCGCATCCAGCAGCTCAGCGAGCACCTCACGGCCAACAAGAAGGACTTCGCGTCCCGCCGCGGTCTGCTCAAGATGGTCGGTCAGCGCCGTCGCCTTCTGGCGTATCTCCAGAAGAAGGATCTCGGCCGGTATCGCGCAATCATCGCCAAGCTGGGCCTTCGCAAGTAAGCGGCATTCCTGAGCAGCGGGTCTCCCGCTGCTCTCTCGCTTGAAGGGGTGAATCCGTTCGATTCCCCGGTGTTCAGTGGGATGACCTTTCAAACAGGAAAGAGCAGAGGCGATGAGCCAGACTGAAAAAACCTATCGCTACCAGCTCGGCGACCACGAGATCGCCATGACGTTCGGCAAGTATGCCCGTCAGGCCGGCGGTGCGGTCCTCGTCCAGAGCGGTGGTACCGCCGTCCTCGTGACGGCCACGATGTCCAAGGCGCCGCGCGAAGGCATCGATTTCTTCCCCCTCCTCGTGGACTACGAGGAGAAGATGTACGCCGTCGGTCGCGTCCCCGGTAGCTTCCAGCGCCGCGAAGGCCGTGCGTCCGAGAACGCCATCCTGTCCGGCCGTCTGATCGACCGGTCCATCCGTCCGCTGTTCCCTTCGGGGTTCCGCAACGACGTGCAGGTTGTGGCCACGGTCCTCTCCAGTGACCAGGTCATCCAGCCTGACGTGCTCGCGATGCTCGGTGCCTCGGCGGCCCTGATGGTGTCCGACATTCCCTTCGCCGGCCCCATCGGCGGCGTGCGGGTCGGACGTATCCAGGACGAGTGGGTCATCAACCCGACCTTCACCGAGACCGACGAATCCGACATGGATCTCGTGGTGGCCGGTACGGCCGACGCCGTCATGATGGTCGAAGCGGGCATCAAGCTCGTGCCCGAGGCCGAGGTGCTCGAGGCCATCGAGGTGGGCTGGGAAGCCGTCCAGGAGCTCTGCGCCTGGCAGAACGAGATCGTTGCCGAGATCGGCAAGAAGAAGCTCGACGTCAAGGCCGAGGTGCTTGCTCCCGAGCTCGCCGAGTTCGTGCTCGCCTACCAGGACCGCATGGCCGAGGCGATCCAGAACCCGGACAAGGAATCGCGCCAGAAGAGCACCGAGTCCCTGCTGGCCGAGGTGGCCGAGGCGCTCCGGGCCCTGCCCGAGACCCATCCGGTCGGCGCGCTGCTCGCGGCCCGTCCCAAGCTGGTCGGGGATGCGCTCTACACCCTCGAGAAGAAGGTTCTGCGCAAGCTCGTGACCGAGAAGGGCGTTCGCGTCGATGGCCGCCGGACCGACGAGATCCGTCCGATCACCTGCGAGGTGGGTGTCCTGCCCCGCACCCACGGCTCGGGGCTCTTCGTCCGCGGTCAGACCCAGGTCCTGAACGTCTGCACGCTCGGCTCGGCCGGTGATGCCCAGAAGATCGACGGTCTGGACCCCATCACGAGCAAGCGCTACCTGCACCACTACAACTTCCCCGGTTACTCGACCGGTGAAGTGCGTCCGAGCCGTGGGCCCGGTCGCCGCGAGATCGGTCACGGCGCGCTCGCCGAGCGCGCCCTTCTGCCCGTCCTGCCCTCTATGGTGGACTTCCCCTACACCATCCGTCTGGTGTCCGAGGCGCTCGAGTCCAACGGTTCGACCTCGATGGCCTCGACCTGCGGTTCGACGCTGTCGATGATGGACGCTGGCGTGCCCATCAAGGCTCCCGTTGCCGGTGTGGCGATGGGCCTTATCAAGGAAGGTGAGCGCTTCGCCGTTCTGACCGATATCCAGGGTATCGAGGATCACCTCGGTGACATGGACTTCAAGGTC
>JBIIHZ010000410.1:0-2531 GCA_044235265.1 Candidatus Sericytochromatia bacterium | reverse complement strand
ACACGCCATGACTTTCACCCCGGAGGCCCAGCGCCGGCTCGTGCTCTACGCCGTCGAGTGGGTGGGACTCATCCTGGCCTTCTGGGTGCATCACCGCATGCGTCCCTTCAGGCGGGCCGATCTCGCGAATCTGGCCATCCTCGTGGTCCTGGCGGCGCTCCAGATCTACGGGGAAGTCCACCGTCGCGCCCCGTGACCCCGAGGTTCTTTTCACCATCATGCTGCTGTCCGAACTCGATTTCCCCCTCGACGAGTCCCTCATCGCCCAGCAACCCAGCGATCGCCGCGACGAGAGTCGCCTGTTCGCATGGGACGTATCCGCCGATCGCCGCGACCATCTGGTCTTCCGGGACATCGCCGACCTCCTCCGCCCCGGCGACCTGCTCGTCGTCAATGACACGCGGGTGATTCCGGCGCGCCTCCATGCCACGCGCGAGACCGGGGGGCATGCCGAGGTCCTGCTCGTGCGTCCGCTGGCCGACGACCGGTGGCTCGCGATGGTGCGGCCGGGGCGCAAGATCCGGATCGGGTCCGAGCTCACCTTCGGGCCCGACTTCCGGGCCACCGTCGTCGGGGTCGAGGAAGATGGCTCTCGCGTCCTCCAGCTCACCTGGGAGGGGGATTCATTCGAGGCCGTGCTGGCCCGTCACGGGGAGCTCCCGTTGCCTCCCTACATCCGTGAGCGGTCGCATGATCCCGACCGCTACCAGACGGTCTACGCCCGGGAGGCGGGGGCGATCGCGGCTCCGACGGCCGGGCTTCACTTCACGCCCGACCTGCTTGCCACGCTCGAGGCCCGGGGCGTCTCGCGTGCCGCTGTCACCTTGCACGTGGGACCGGGAACCTTCAAGCCCGTCTCGGTCGAGAACGTGCGCGACCACGTCATGCACGCCGAGCGTTACCACGTCCCCGAGGCCACGCTCGAGGCGATCATGGCCACCCGGCGTGCGGGGGGACGGGTCGTCGCCGTCGGCACCACCGTCGTGCGAACCCTCGAGCACCTGGCGAGATCGCCCGATCTTGCCGCGACCGGCGGGGAAAGCGACCTGTACATCATGCCGGGCTTCCCTTTCCGGCTGGTGGATGCCCTGATCACGAACTTCCACCTGCCCCGGTCCACCTTGCTGCTGCTGGTCGGCGCCTTCATCGAGCACCGCTCGGGACGCTCCGGGGAGGGGATCGCCCGCCTCAAGAGCGCGTATGCCGAGGCGATCGCGCGCCGGTACAGGTTCTTTTCCTTCGGTGACGCGATGTTCCTGTGCTGATGGGGGCGTTCAGCGCTCGCTCGCGGTCAGGTCCTGCATCCGTCCCCGCATCCGGGAGACCTGGTGCTCCCACGCCTCCTGTTCGCTCTGCCAGACGAGCCGCTCGGCGGGGTCCGGCTGGGCGTGGGCGAGCAGCCAGTTCCGGGCGAGTCGCGCCTCGTGGGGTAGACTCAGACGCCGCGCCAGATCCAGGGTGGTTCGCATGTGTCGCTCCTGGATGCCGGTGCCCCGCTGGACCCCGCTCAGGTAGCCGCGCACGAAGGCGGCTGCAGGCCGGGCGATCGGGGAATGACGCGCGATCTGTCCGAGCAGGCGTACCATGCTTGCGAGCGTCGCGCGGGAGCCTCCCGAGCGAGCCAGTCTTTCCGCGATCGTGAGGTATCCGTCCAGGGCATACGGGGCATCGGGGTACTGGGAGATCGACAGGGCCCGGTACAGGGCTTCCGCCGCCGCCCGGGTGTCCCCGAGCCGGGACCATGCCTCGGTTGCGCAGGCCCAGAAGTTGAACGTGGCCGAGGAATCCGCTTCCCGCAGCATCGCCTCGGGATGTTCCGCGATCAGCAGGGCGGCGCGCTCGGGTTCGTCGACCCGTAGCCAGAGGCAGGCCGAGCGGAAGGTCGCCCATGTGCGCATCTGATCGTCTCCGGCCTCGATGGCCAGGTTCCGCAGCCGTTCGTAGACCTCGAGGGCTTCGGGGTACCGTCCGGACATCAGGTACGAGACTCCGAGCAGGCTGATGGCCTCGCCCTGCCGCCGGCGATCCCCCAGGCTCTCCGCATGGTGCATGGAGGCTTGCAGATGGTTCTGCGCACTGGACCAGTCCGCCTTGCCGAGATCGTCCAGGCCCAGCCGGCCGTGGACCCGCGTACGGGTGGCCAGCTGCAGCTCGCCCGAAAGAGCCGCTTCGGCTTGACGGCGCCAGGCTCGTGCCTGGGCGCCCAGGCCGATCCGGCTGGCCACATAGGCACAGTTGGCCCGGGCCCTCGAGAGTTCGTCCGACGGGCCCAGGCGCCGGGCGACTTGCATCCCCCTGAGCAGGGCGACGAGCATGGGCAGACGGTTCGCCGCGAAGAAATGGATCTCCGCGAGGGACTCCTCGAGGCGGAACCGCGCCGAGGTTGCCTCGAGGACCCGGGTCTCCCGGGCCTGGCGGGCCGGCATGAACAGCTGGAGGAGTGTCCATGCGATGTCGGCCACGCGTGCCAGCGTGGTCTGGGGCACGGGATGGCCCGAGATCGCCAGGGCTTCCTCGAGGGCCCTGCGACC
>JBIIHZ010000411.1:0-2531 GCA_044235265.1 Candidatus Sericytochromatia bacterium | reverse complement strand
CGCATCAAGGCTCCGACGGCGTCGTTCTTGGAGTCTCCCAGGTTTCATTTTACATAACGGGAGATGTCGGACTGTGCGAACGATCACAACTCTTGATGGTCGGCCGGGCGATCGGGCTCCCTGGCGAACCCTGCATGCGGCGAGAAAAACGGTCCTCCGGGGTATTGATCTGACACGCGGAATGCGCTAACGCATGGGGTGTCATCCCTCCCCGCTCGTTTTCAAGGAGTGTTGCTCATGAAGATCTCGGCTTTCCTCGTGGCCTGTGTCGTGGTGGCCCTCTCCGTGTCTGGCTGTGTCAGCCCCGGTACCGCGAGCGATCCTTCTTCGACCGGAACGGCTGACCAGGCTGCGAAGTAGCCCGGTAAGTCTCGCGCCCGTCCTCCGTCAGGGGGGCGGGCATTTTTGTGTGCGGGGCCATTGCTTCACGCACCGGCCCAGCTCGGTGACCGACAGGTCGAGAAACAGCCGATCGAACGGATCGACATAGGTCAGGCGACGCGCACGGGTCGCCCGTTCGGCCTGATAGGGCACGAAGGCCTCGCCTGCCGTCACGCGCAGAGGTCCCGAACCGGCACGCCGGGGTCCGGCAAGGTCCAGCGTGAGCACGGTCCGCAGGTCGACCCCACTCGATGTCGAGATCAGGCTCGTCTCGAGTTGACTCCGCTCGAAGTTCCAGAGTGCCGAGGCCCTGCCACCCACGTCACCATCCAGGTACCGTCCAGCTTCCACCTTCCAGATCATTCCGAGCCAGGGTGAAGGCCAGACGGCCACCCCGCTCAGGGTTCCGGCACCCGTCGTCGTCACCCCGGCATCCAGGCGCCACTCGACCTCTCCGGTCCGTCTGCTCAAATCCAGCTGGAGCGCCCAGCCGGGACGCCCGAAGAAGCCCAGGCTCGCCCGGTAGAACCAGGACTCGTCCAGCCATCCCAGGGTATACACCTGAGCCGTCTCCACCGGTCGCATCGCCGGACCTGACCAGGCTTGCTGGGTCTCGGCGACCGCACCCAGTCCATCCGCCAGGGTGGCATGCCATGTTTCGGCAAGGCCCAGGCTGAGTTCGCGAGCCAGGGAGTAGGTCGGGGCGAGGCCGAGGTCGAGCCACCCGGCACTGCTCCGGGAACGCTCCGGCATGAGGCCGGGACCTCGCGTGCACGTGAGGTGGCTGACGAGGTCGTCGTCGGTCCCGGTTCCGGCTAGCCATGCCCGGTAGACGCCCCCGGCGACTTCGACGGTCGCGATCGGCAGTCGATCGCGCTGCAGGACGAGGCGGTAGCGGTTCGCTTCCGGATGGGCAGTGGATAGCAGCAGGAGGGCTTCCCCGATCGCCCGTCCCGGTCGCCACCAGGTCCGGTTCGTGAAGGTGGCGATCGCCGTGTCACCATCCATTCGCAGACCGACGTCCGTCTGTCCCGCTGCCTGGAGGGCCTGCGCGAAATCGACCGGGGTGGCGGTTGCGGGCGTGGAGGCGATCGCGAACCAGGATCCCATCGCGAGCCCGATCGCGAGAGGTGTCATAGCACGATGTCCCAGGATCCTCCCAGGCCCCAGTCCCGCCCGGCTACCCTTGCGAGGAGTAGCCTGAGGCCGGCGGGACCGCTCCAGCCGACGCCTCCCGAGGTTCCCCTCGGACTGCTCTCTAGCTGGAGGTCGAAGCCTGCGCCCAGCGGCACGCCGATCTGCGCGTAGGGGGAAAGCTGACCCAGATTCCGGACGATCACGCCGCCCGCCACCGAGGTGCCCCACCAGGTCCCCCCCACCACTCCGTAAACTCCCCGCCCGAAGGACGAGCTACCCGGGGTCATGCCCTGCAGACGGTTCAACTCGTTGATCGAAACCATATCCAGGGCGCCGATGGCCAACCGGGGCCATCCGGAGGGGAGATCCGGAGCCCACTTGAGTGAGATCATCCGGTCCACGTAGTTCGGGAGGGTGATGGTCGGGTCCGCGACACCGACGGCCTCGGTGAACCGGGCGTTGCATTCCAGGCCGGGCAGGAGGACCAGCGTGGCGGCGTAATACCGGTTGGGATTCGGGTGAAAGAGCGAACTCGCCTCGCCACCCAGCCACGCCCACGAAAGTCGCAACGTGTTCAGCGAACCGACGGACCAGCCTGGCAGTTCGATCCCGCCCTCGTATCCCGAGAGGGACGGGTAGGCGTCAGCGCGTGAGCTCGTGAAGGCCAGGGCTGCGAACCAGGCGCTGGCGATGAAGGCTTGCCACGAGGCCGTCGGGGTGGGCGCTCGACCTCGTGGCGATCGGGCTCGTGAAGCTCGAAGCATCTGGCAGCCCCCTTCCGAGTCTTGTATAATCTGACATGAAACTGTGCGAGATGAAAGCAAAACGTTTCTTTGACTTCATGTCCAAAGGTCCTCTTTCCGCTCCGCGATCGATCGAGGGCTCAAGTACAGGGCGAACGGGAATGTCCTGTATTGAACGGATCTTGTCAGAGTGAGGTCCGGGTTTCGTGACACTTGCAGGACGTGAAGTGGATGAGGTGACCAGGTTGAGCTCGGTGACGACTCACGGGG
>JBIIHZ010000409.1:0-2535 GCA_044235265.1 Candidatus Sericytochromatia bacterium | reverse complement strand
CCCGGGTCTGCTCTCGGCCTGGTTCCCCCGGGGTCGGGTCACGAGGGTCGGCTGGGTGAATGCGGTCATCGGGCTGTGGGTTGTGGGCTGGCCTGCCGGGTGGCTCCTGGGCGTCGGAACGGCGAGCCCGTCTCCCGCGCCAGCACCGACCCCGTCTCCCGAGTCGGCACCGACCCCGTCTCCCGCGCCAGCACTGCCCCCGTCTCCCGCGCCAGCACTGCCCCCGCTGTCGTTCGGCCCGGACGGTCTGATGGCCGACGATACCGGTTCAGCTGCAAGACACCATGATCATGTGGTCAAGAAGGATGGGGTGTCGAGCACGTTCGTATGGGTTCCGGAGTTTCGGGCCTACCAGCTCATTCACCCGTCGACCTGCGGCTTTCCGGGGAAACCCGTGGGAGTCTGGGTGGCCAACCAGCCCGATTCAGGAACCCGAGAGGTGGACTGGGCGGTCGAGTCTTTTGGTGGATTTTACGCGGGCAAGTACGAGGCGAGTCATGCGGATGCGGTGCCTGGAAATGCCTCATCGGGTAGCCGGGCGACGGAGGGTTCCTCGAGCCTGCTGAAAGTCGCTCGAACCTGCGTGCCATGGGTGAAGGTGACCTGGGACGAGGCGAAGGCGGCTTGCGAGGCGTATGACCCGGCATGTCACCTGATGACGGACGACGAGTGGACGGCCCTGGCGGTGTGGTCGATGATCTCGGGCGTCACGGTCCACGGGAACAATTCTATCGGCAAGGATTGCGACGACGGCAGCATCACGTTCTCGAATGACCCTACCAACGGGGGCCGGGTCCTCACGGGCAGCGGGCGTCGGTCGAGCTGGTCCGGGGAGGTGAATCTGACGACTCACACGGGGAAGACGGACGGGGTGTACGACCTGAACGGGAACGTGATGGAGTGGACGTCGACACTGGGCGGGTCGTGGGGTTCGTATCATTACACGGTGAACGGTTCGGACACGGGGGTGTCGATGCCTGGTGATGGCTACATCTCGTCGCTCAGCACGGATGCTCGGTTACGTCGTTACGGGATACCGGGGGGTACGGGAAGCAGCTTGTCAGCCTTCGGGGGGGACGACTTCTCCCGTAGTAACGGCTTATTGAGAGTCTCCGTGCGCGGCGGCGACTGGGGCAGCGACTCGACCGCCGGGGTCTGGACCCTCATCGTGAACGGCGCGCGCTCGGCCTCCGGCGACAGCCTCGGGTTCCGCCCGGTCCTCCGGTTCTGAAATCTGAAAATCTGTTTTCTGGTCATCTGATCGAGCCGCTGATGAGCGGCGACATCCTGCCGTTTGCCCAGAACCGCCCCGCAAGCCATCGTGGCCGTCTTGCCGAGCCGTCCATTCACGCTGACCTGGCGGTGGACATCCGCCATATGGGTTCAATCGTGGCGATGCGCGACCCAGGTCTCAAGCTCGCTCAGGGTGGTCAGGTCGAACAGGGCCGCCCCGAGGGCCTCGAGCTGCTCGACGTCGAGGGATTCGAGCCGCTGGCTCAGGGCCGGGTCGGGCAGGACGATCTCTTGGAAATCGACCTTGAACGCGAGGCCGAGGAAGTGCTCGTCGAGGGGCGGCGGCCGCCGCCCCCGTCCGGAGTGCAGATAGACCACCACGGCTCCCAATTTTCAACCGACCTTTACCGGGAAACAAGAAACAGACGCCCACTGCAGCCCGACAACCCGTTAACGGTCCGTCAATTCGGAGGTGTCGCGTGAATCCCGTGGGTAACCTGGTCAACCGGATGATCTTCCCGAACGGGCTCAGACAGCCCGCGCGTCGCACGGCATCCCGGGTAGCCGGAGAGGCGACCGAGGCGGCCGCGAAGTCGTCGTTTCGCACGCTGGGAACCTTCAACACCGCGGACGGTTTCCGGATGGTCGGCCTGCCGACGGTCAACGGGGTTCCGGTGCCGGTGCCGACCGCCGTCACCTTCCGGGAGGGCGCCGGGCGCCGCGGCGACTGGGTGATCCGCCCCGAACGCGTCGACGTGCTGGGGATTCCCGTGCCGAATGCCGTCGGTTCCGTGCGCGAGGCGATGGCGCACCATGCGCAACTGCGTCCGGAAGGGGAGGCCTTCCGCGTGGCGATCGCCGGGAGCCGGGACTTCCAGGTGCTCTGGACGCGCAAGACGTCCGATGGAATCCGGATGGTCGGCCTTCCGCGTCTGCGTGGCATCCCGTTGCCCATCCCGACGGCCGTCGAGTTCAGCCGGCAAGCCGCGTCGTTCGGTCGGTTCGCCCTGAAGCCCGAGCGCGTCACCATCGCGGGGATCCCGTCCCGCCAGGGGCTCGAGGCCGTCACGCGCGCCCTGGGCGAGAACCCCGGCTTACGCCGCGAGGGCGAGGTGTTTCGCGTCCTCATGGGGTGATCGACCGATGTTGCGCTACTGACCCGCCTCGCAGATCCGCTTCGTGACGGCGTGCCGGTGGGCGAACATCTGGTGCAGCATCACCTGGATGGGGATCTCCCCGAACAGCGCGCCGAGCCAGCCGAACGGAGCTCGGTAGGTCACGCGATCCGTGAGCCACGTGGCG
>JBIIHZ010000408.1:0-2536 GCA_044235265.1 Candidatus Sericytochromatia bacterium | reverse complement strand
CTGCTCCCAGTCCGCCAGGAAGCGGGCAATACCCGTGTCCGTGAGCGGGTGGTGATACATCATCTTGAGGACCTTGAGGGGCATCGTCGCGACGTCCGCCCCGGCCAGTGCGGCCTGGGTCACGTGCAGGGGATGGCGGATGGACGCGGCCAGGATGTCGGTCTCGAAGCCGTAATTGTCGTAGATCTGGCGGATGTCCTGGATGAGGGCCATCCCGTCATGCCCCTCGTCGTCCAGGCGACCCACGAACGGCGAGATGTAGGTGGCCCCGGCCCGGGCGGCAAGCAGGGCCTGGTTGGCGGAAAAGGCGAGCGTGACGTTGGTCCGGATGCCTTCCCGGGCAAGCGCCTTGACGGCCTGGAGTCCCGCGATCGTCAGCGGGAGCTTGACGACCACCTGATCGTG
The DNA here is from genome assembly GCA_044235265.1 of Candidatus Sericytochromatia bacterium. Classification (GTDB taxonomy): domain Bacteria; phylum Cyanobacteriota; class Sericytochromatia; order S15B-MN24; family UBA4093; genus JAYKJE01. Next base: position 2,131 of record JBIIHZ010000408.1, on the reverse strand, counting down.
CCAGGCTGCCAGTTCACGCCCCTCGGCGATCATCTTGTCCGCTTCGAGGGACAGGGCTTCCGCGCTGATCGGTCCGTCCACGATCTGAGCGATCTCGAGGATCACCTGACGAAAATCGCGACCCTCTTTCGCGATGAGGGTCGGGTTCGTGGTCACGCCATCGACCTGACCCCAGGAGGAAGCTTCGCGAATCTCGTCGATGTTGGCGGTGTCGAGGAAGAATTTCATGTCCGAACGGACCTCCAGTCAGGCAAGGGGGCGGATGCCCGCTCCCGGGCGCCGCGTTTATCAGTAGGTTCCGGGGGCGTGGGGGTCCATGCCGCCGTTCGACGTCTCGATCTCGACCGTCGCGTCCTTCACGAACCAGGCCGTCTCCACGAAGGAGAGCGTTTCCCGGCCACTGGCCGGAATCGTGACCGCGCGGGTCTGGATCTTGGGATCCCGGCCGGTGGCCGAGAACGTGACCTTCACCGTGCCTTGCAGGGCGATCGGGGCCGGGTTGGAGACCTCGACCTGGGCCGTGGCCTTGCCCATCCCGAGGGTTGCCTTCTGGAGCGAAACCAGAGATGCACTCAGCTTCGCGACGACCCGGGGTAGGGGGGCTGCCGGGGAGGGGGACGGGGAAGGCACGACCGTGCGTGGCACGGGGGTTGCCACGGGAGTGCTGCGCAGCGCAGGAGTGGTGCTGGCCGAGACGAGAACCCCTGAGCCACCGCAACCGGCCACGAGCGTGACCACCGTTGCCGTGGCGACGAACCATCCTGCCCGGAGGGCGAAGTGACCGACCATGGACGCCTCCTCTGCTGTCTCGATCCCTATCGAGGAGGCTCCGCGGTCTCTGACCTTCCAGAGGTGAAAATCAGGTGAAGAGGATGCTAAGGTTTCCCTATTTGATCCGGAGGCCGACCTCGCGGAAGACCTCGCGGACGGGTTCGTATTCCTGGCTCGAGGCGGTCGTGAAGCCATCGACCCGGTAAATCTCGTGGATCCGGGCCCGGCCTTCCGGAGTCGCCGACAGCTCAATCAGGGCACGCTTCACCTGGTTGATCACCCGGGGGTCGAGGTCGGGACGCACCGAGATGGTGTCCGCCGGGATCGGGCGTGACACGGCGAGAACCCGGATGCGACGCCTTTCTTCGGGCGTTTTCAGCACCTGGGTCCAGGCGGCTCTCTCGCCCTTCTCGTCGTTGGAATACGCGGCGCCCGCATCCACCTTGCCGTGGAGGACCGCCATCACGACCGCGTCATGGCTGCCGGCATACATCACCCGTCCGAGACCGCGTTCCGGATCGACCCCGGCTTGCTTGAGCAGCAGCCGTGGAAACAGGGAACCCGAGGTACTGGTCGGGTCCACGAAGGCCATCCGCTTGCCACGGAGTTCCGACAGGGTCCGGGCTGCGCCGTCATTCCGGGTGAAGATGGCCGAGTAGTATTTCGACTGTCCCTTGAACAGGGATTTGAGGATCACTCTGGCCCCTGCGCGCTTTTCAGCAAGCACGAAGGCGGCAGGCGGAAGAAAGGCGATGTCGACCTGCTTCGCCTGCAGGGCCTGGATCACCCCGGCATAGTCCGAGGCCAGGAAGGGCTCGACCCTGACGCCCGTGGCCTTACCGAGCAGTTCGACCATGGGCGTCGCCATCCTGGCCATATCCTGCGGGTTCTCCCAGGGAGTGAACCCCACGCGAAGCCGACCGGGAGCTCCTTCGGACGGGGCAGGGGAAACCGTCACCGCCAGACAGGCCAGCAGCAGCCAGCCGAGGATCCGGGCAGGCATGGGAGATTTCGAAGGGGTGGGCAAGGGTAGGCTCCTGTCCGACGCGGCCAAGTTCTTGCCATTTACCCCGGGACGTGCGGACTTCAACCATCGCCCCGGAAGGCGTCCATCCAGTGGTGCACCCGGGGGCCATGTACCTCGATCACGTCGAACCGCACCGGACGCTCGTGCCAGCCGCGAATCGTCAGAAAGGCCCTGGCCACGGCGACCAGCCGGGCCCGTTTCCGGTGGCCCACCGATTCCCGCCCGGGGCCGAAGCGGCAGGATGAGCGAGCTTTGACTTCTACGAAGACGATCGTCGGGCCATCCTGCGTCACGAGGTCGATCTCGCCGGCCCGGGTCCGGAAGTTGCGTGCT
>JBIIHZ010000053.1:0-8562 GCA_044235265.1 Candidatus Sericytochromatia bacterium | reverse complement strand
TCGTCATGCTGGGCTCCCGCTCCCTCGAGGGGCAGACGGGGGCCGTGCCCGCCATGGTCGCCGAGTGGCTCGATCGGCCGCTCGGTCCGAGGGTCCGGGAGGCCCGGCTCGAGGGCGACGAACTGGCGATCGCCTGCGTGGACGCTGACGGCGCCTACGCGGCACGCCTCGTGCTCCCCTGCGTGCTCTCGGTCGGGCGGGAGGCCCCCAGGCCGCGCCTCGCGACGGCCATGGGAGTCATGAAGGCGGGGCGCAAGCCCTTCCTGCAACTGGCGCTCGCAGACCTCGGCCTCGATCCCGGCTCGGTCGGCAAGGCGGGCGCCCTCGCCCGGCTGATGGCCGTCAGTGCCGCCGAGCGGCAACGCAAGGGCAAGGCGATCGATGCGAGCCGCCCCGACGCGCTGCGCGAGGTCGTGGGCAAGCTCTCGGCCCGGGGACTTCTCTAGGCCGGGTTTTCGCCTGGCCTTCTTCCAGAGGAAAGTCGTGACATGGTGGATTCGTTCGACGACGCGTGGCTCTCGTGGGCATCGGCCCAGGATGCGGCCCTGGGCAGCGGGGAGTCTTCCGGACATCTCAACACCGGTTCCGAGGCCCGCAACATCTGGGTGCTGGGCGAGGTCCGGGGCGGGTTTGCCGGGCCCGAGCTGCGGCAGGCGATCGCCGTGGCCCGGGAGCTGGCCGATGAACTGGGGACGCGCGTCCAGATACCCGTGATCGGGGTCGAGGCCGCCCGGGCTGCCGAGGACCTCATCCCGCTCGGGGCCGACACGGTCCTGAAGGTGGAGGGGGTCGAGACGTTCCATCCCGAGGTCTGGACGGGCGCGCTGGGCGAGATGATCGCGCGACACCGTCCCGAGCTGGTGCTCGTCGCCGGGACCCGGCTGGCCGACGAGGTGGCGCCCCGCCTCGCGGTGCGGTCCCGCACGGGCTACATCGCCGATGCCATCGGTCTGGCTCTCGATGACGCCGAGCGTCTCGTGCGCGTCACCCGGGCCGTCCTGGGCGGCAAGTACGTCACCACGAGCGTGATCGAGGCGCGCAAGCCCCAGGTGGTCGCCCTGCGGCCGGGGGCCTTCCGCGAGGCCAGTCCGGACCGCAACCGGCGCGGACAGGTCGTGCCCGTCGAGGTTCCCGCTCCGGCCGCTCCGCGGCTGGTCGTGGGCGAGCGCCTGCCCTCCGAGGGGCCGGCCCTCGAGCAGGCTCGCCGCCTCGTCGTGGGCGGCAAGGGCGTGGGGGATGCAGCTTCCTGGACGCTGCTCGCCGCCTTCGCCGCGTCGCTGGGGGCCGAGCTCGGCGCCACCCGGGGGGCCGTGGCGGCGGGCCTTGCCGGACCGGAGCGCCTGGTCGGCGCGGCCGGGGCCAAGGTCCGCCCGGAGCTTCTGGTCACGGTGGGCGTGAGCGGTTCCGCAGATTTCCTGGGGGCCGTCTCCGGGGCCCGGACGCTGCTCGCGATCAACCGGGATGCCGATGCGCCGGTCATGGCGATCGCGGATTTCCCGCTCGTGGGCGATCTCGCGACCCTGGTGCCCGCGTGGGCGCAGATGCTCACCGCTCGCTGACGTGACAGGTTAACGCCACGTCAGATCGGCGTGTATTTCACGATAAGATCTCCGGCAGCCCTGCATGCTCCAGGAGGTCCCGTGCGTCATCTGCTCACCGGTCTCGTCTTCGCCCTCACGACCGTCCCGCTCGTGGCCTGCGGGCAGCCTGCGACGAGTGTTTCGTCACCCCGGACATCCGAGGTTTCTGCCCAGGCGCTGGATGCCCCCCTGGACGAAGCCTCTCAGGAGCGTCTCGCCGCCCGATCGCCCGATCACCTGGTCGATGATGCGGCTCCCGAGCCCGGGGTCGGAACCCTGGGGTTCAATCCGCCCAGGGAAGACCTCGGCAACTTCGGCACCGTCACCTCCACCCTCTGGCGCGGGGCCCGGCCGACGGTCAAGGGGCTCATGCAACTCAAGACGCGAGGCGTGAAGACCATCGTCAACCTCGAGAACGACCGGCAGGTCGTCGAGTTCGAGCGTCAGTGGTGCGAGGCCAACGGCGTGGGCTTCGTGAGCCTTCCGATGAGCGTCATCACGCCTCCGCGCATGGCCAAGGTCGAGCAGTGGCTCTCGATCGCCCAGGATCCGGCGCGGCTTCCCGTATACGTGCACTGCATGCAAGGTCGGGATCGCACCGGCACGGCCGTCTATACCTACCGGGTCAAGGTCCAGGGCTGGACCCACGATCGGGCGTATCCCGAGATGGTCGCCTACAAGTTTCATACCTACCTGCTGGGACTGCGGGCCTTCGTGTGGTGGTTCGGGCGCACCCAGGCACCGGATATCCGCCTCGAGCCCATTCCGGCAGCATGAACCGGCCCGATTTGGGGCATGATGAAGGTGTGATGCCGTTTTTACACCGGGAAGCCAACATGCACCTCCGTACCCTGGGTCTGGTTCTCGCCCTGTGCCTCGGCATGCCGTCGGGTGGCCATGCCCAGGGCCTCTCATCCTTCTCCCCCGACGAGGTCCGACGGATGCGTCGCGGGGAGGTACTGGTCGATCTCCGCGACACCCGTGAATCCACCCTCAAGGATGTCCGGACCGTGGGGATCGTTCCCGATGAGCCCGACCGGGTCTGGGACGTCCTGCTCGACTTCGACTCGTACACGCGCATCTTCAAGGGCATCCTGAAGACCGAGGTCCGGGCCGTGACGCCGGACTACCAGGATCATTACAGCCTGCTCGACTACCCGTGGCCTTTCGAGGATCGCTGGACGGTCAATCGCATCACCATGTCCGCGGACAGACGGCGTTTCAACATCCGGCATATCGACGGGACGGTCAGGGAGGTCGTGGGGGGCTGGACTCTCGAACCCCTCGAGCGTGGCACGCTCATCACCTATCAGGTGCGGGTCGATCCGGGACTCGGCTTCTTGCCCGCCTGGGCCATCGACTGGGGAACCCGTCAGGCCGCTCCCGAGATCATCCAGTCCGTTCGTCGCGAGCTCGACCGCAAGCGGTAGTCACCGCAGCTTGAAGAACTTGCGGATGCGCTCGAACATCTCGAGCGAACGCACTTCCCGCGCTGTCTCGTTGCCGAACTCTCCCGGCGTGGGCAGGTCATCCGGATGGTCTGCCTGGACGGCGTCGATCCGGGCCTGACGGTCCGCGATCACCAGCGAGATGCGTTGCAGGAACTCGGGGTGCTCCTCGAGTAGCGGTGCCAGCTGGTGGTGGTCGATCTCGATCAGGTCACAGTCCGTCGCAGCGTCCGCAGAGGCGGTTCTCGCCTCTCCCGTCAGCAGGGACATCTCGCCGAACAACCCTCCTTCTTCGAGGATCGCGAACGGGCGCGTCACGCGACGCTGTTCCGGGTCGATCGTGAGATGGACCAGTCCCTGGCGGATCACGAACAGGCTGTCCCCGATGTCGTGGCGGGTGAAGATCCGCTCTCCAGCCTTGTAGTGGACCGTCCGGGCCGTCTTGGCGAGCCAGCCGATCGAACTCTCGTCCATGCACGCGAACAGGTCGATGCCCCGCAGGACGGCCTCGATTTCCTGGACCGTCTCCTCTCGACGTTTCTCTTGGTCGACCAGATGGATCGTCCGGGTCGGATAGGGGATGCTGAGGCCGGAGCGTCGCAGGTGGTACCACAGCAGTTCCAGAAACTGCCCCCGGATCAGCCTGGCCTGCCCGGCGTCGACGATCCACAGGAAGGCCTGGTAGTGGACCCCCGAATCCGCGAATTCACGGATCACGAGGTCGGGTGCTGGGTTGTCGAGAATATCGGGTATCCGACGGACGACCTTGTCGAATACCGAGCGCACCTGGCTGGGCGGGTCATCGTAGCTCACGCTGAACTCCACCAGCTCGGCGTGATGACGCGTGAACCCCTGGTGGTTGGCGATGCGTCCCTTGGATATGGTCGCATTCGGGATGACGTACAACTGGTGCCGGGTCGTGACGATCTTGGTCGAGCGCCAGGTCACCTCGATGACCCGTCCCGTGACGTCATCCAGCGTGATCCAGTCGCCGATCTTGAACGGGCTGTCGGCATGGATGGCCAGGCCGGCGAAGAGGTGGCTCAACGTGTCCTGCATGGCCAGACCGAACACCACCGAGAGGATCGCTGACCCCGTGAGCACGGGCGTGAGGTCGAGGTGCAGGACCAGGCCCGAAAACAGGAGTGCCGCCAGGCCGTAGATGCCCGCGAACAGGATGTCCCTGACGATCGCGGGGACGGGGCGTCTCCCGCCTGACCCCATCAGGGCATCGAAGACGCCCGTGCGCAGGCTCTCGATCGCGAAGATGACGAGACTGATGATGGCGGCGTAGCGAATGCCTTTGCTGACCACCGGAGGGACCATGGCCGCCATCGGGACCAGGGCCCACGTGAGGGTGGCGATCGCCCCGAGGCGCTGAAGACGGGAGATGGCGAGCTCCCCGAGCTGGGGACGCCCCCGGTGCAGCCATCGAATGGTCGGGAACAGCACCTGTCGCATCAGGAGCCACGAAGGAACGGCGATGGCCGCGACTTCCAGCGCGGCCCGCACCTGCGGGTTCGAGAGCGATGCGTGCAGGGAGAGCATCAGCCTGCGGCGAGGCGGAAGCGTGTGCCCGGCAGCACGGGCACACCGTGACGATCCAGGCCGCGCATGGCCAGCACTTCCAGCCACGCGACCTGGAAGCGGGATTCGGCACCCGCCAGGTCACCGTCATGGGCCATCTCGACCTCCACGACGTAGCGAATCTCGTCGCTCTCGTAGGCTTCCAGCCGAGGCGCGACGCGGACGGCCTGTCCGGAAAACACGTCGAGGGCTGCTTCTTCCAGCCACAGGAGCGCCTGGTCGGGGGCAACCGTGTAAGCGAGGGAGAAGGCCCAGGCCGCCTGCCGGGGCACGGGCGCCGTGATGGGCACGATGCCACGCCGGGCGACCGCCCGATGGAGGATGCGGCGCACGCCGTGGCCACGGGTCGCGAGACGGACCATCCACGGGCCGATCGACACCAGCTTGCCCTCGACCTTGCCCACCCGGACCCAGGTTCCCGGGCTGACCATCCGCCGCAGCCGGACGCCCGTCCACACGTTGGCCATCACGAGACCCAGCAGCATCAGTCCCGCCGTGCCGCCGCCGAGTAGCCGCACCTGGTCTTCGAACGCCAGGCCCACGTCCAGGGTGGAAAGCAGGCTCGCGACCGTCGCCAGGGCGAACAGGGTGGACAGCAGGAAGCTGCCGGTCACGATCCAGAAGCCACGGGCCCTCAATGCGGGATGTTCGGCGAGCCGGGCACCGCTCGAGTTGATCAGCCACGTGAGCCACGCCCCCCCGAAGAGCGGTACTCCGATGTCCACCAGCAGCGTCAGGAGGCTGCCCAGCCGGTCGAGGTTTCCGGCCACCGCGAGTCCCGTCAGGGCGACCAGGAGGGCGGGGGTGGGAAAGCGGCGAGTCGGTCTGCGGGGCGTGCTGCGGCGGGGCATGTGGGCGGATTCCTCGAGGTCGTCTCCGGACAGGTGTCCATGCAGTGTTAGCAGGACTCCGATGGTAGTCGGCCGCGAACCGACGTGGCCGTGTCATGCGCCACAATTCCGAACTGGTCGCGCGGGATCCGTCATGGTAGCATCAATCGTCAGGTCAAGCCCGTCCTGCGGCCATTCGCGGGAGGGTCGGGTCTCGAGGATGAGGCCTGGAGGTTCCCGTTGAAGCTCGTGTCATTCGCCTTCCCTGCACCCGGGGAACCCGAGGCCCGGATCGGCTGCGTCGTCGTGGACCGCGTGCTGGACCTCCGTACGGCGCACGCATGGTCCCTCATCGAGCAGGGGGCTGAACCCGCGGCAGCGCGACGTCTGGCCGAGTCGTTCTTTCCGGCCGACATGGTGAATTTCCTCGAACTGGGCGAGGTCGGGATGCGTCAGGCCAGGGCGCTGGTCGAGGCCTTCGCCTCTCGCCCCGAGGCGGAGGTCTGGGCGGACCCCGGGCGGCATCCGCTGCTGTCCCCGCTGCCGCGCGCCGCGAGTCTGAGAGATTTCCTGGCCTTCGAGGCCCATGTGCGGAGAGGTTACGAGCGACGCGGGCAGCCCTTCCCCGACCTCTGGTACGAGTTCCCCGTGTACTACAAGGGCCATCCCCGCTCTTTCGTGGCTCCCGACGACGAGGTTCCGTGGCCGTCCTCCACGGAGCGGTTCGATTACGAGCTGGAACTCGCCTGCGTCATCGGGCGCCGTGGCCGCGACATCCCCGTCGAGCGGGCTCACGAGTACATCGCCGGGTACTGTATTCTCAATGATTTCAGTGCCCGCGACGTGCAGATGCGCGAGGTCCAGCTCCGGCTTGGGCCGGCGAAGGGCAAGGATTTCGCGACCGGGCTGGGGCCCTGGCTCGTCACGCCGGACGAACTGTCCGATGCGCGAGATCTCGAGATGGTCGCCCGCGTCAACGGCGAGGAGTGGTCCCGGGGCAACTCGGGGACCTCGCACTGGACCTTCGCCCAGATGATCGCCCATGCGTCGCGGGACGAGACCCTGTTCCCGGGGGACATCCTGGGTTCGGGGACCGTCGGTGGGGGTTGCGGCTATGAACTGGATCGCTGGCTCGAGCCCGGAGATCTCGTGGAGCTCGAGATCACGGGCCTCGGTCGGCTGAGGCATCGCGTCGGGCCCCGGCCGGCCCGGTGACAGGAGAACCTGACATGTTCGGACATACCAGGGGGCGGGTCAGCCGCCAGGCGCATGTGGGCATCCCGGAGGGCACCTTCGAGGAGGAATTCGGGCGTCGCGGCTTCTTCGGGCGCGTCTCGCACGTTTACCATGCCCACCCGCCGACCGGATGGACCCGGATCGAGGGCCCCCTCAAGCCCGCCGCCCTCGATCTGACGCGTCTGCAGCCGTCGGATGCTGACGAGGCCACCGGGGAGCCTGTCGTCTTCCTGCGCAACGACGACGTCCAGCTCAAGATCTCGCGGCGCGCCGAGCCGATGCCCTTCTGGGTTCGCAACGCCGACGGGGATGACGTCTGGTTCGTCCACCGGGGGAACGGTTGGTTCGAGACGGACTTCGGGTCCCTGCGGTTCGAACCTGGTGACTACCTCGTGATTCCGCGCGGTACGACGTACCGCGTCGTTCCCGAGACCCGGGACAACATGTTTTTCGTCATCGAGAGCCGCGAGGAGATCACGCTTCCCGAGAAGGGCATGCTGGGGCCGCAGGCGATCTTCGATCCGGACGTGCTGGAGATTCCCGAGCCCGACGCCCACCTGGATGCACCGGCCGGCGAATACGAGGTCCGGATCAAGCGCCTCGGGGTCCAGACGCGCGTGTTCTACCCGTACCATCCGCTGGACGTGGTCGGCTGGAAGGGGACGCTCTCGGTCTGGAAGCTCAACGTGCGCGACATCCGTCCCATCATCAGCCCGCGCTATCACCTGCCTCCGAGCGTCCATACCACCTTCCTCGCGCCGAAATTCGTGATCTGCACCTTCGTTCCTCGACCGTTCGAGGAGGATCCTGACGCCAACCGGGTGCCATTTTATCATCGCAATATTGACTTCGATGAAGTGATTTTTTATCACGATGGTGACTTTTTCAGCCGCAAGAACATCGGCCCGGGCATGCTGACTTTCCACCCGCAAGGGATCCACCACGGGCCGCATCCCGGGGCTTCCGAAAAGGTGGCGCACAAGACCCACACGGACGAGGTGGCGGTGATGGTCGATGCGCGGAACCCTCTCTTCCTGACACCGGCGGGTGAAGCCGTGTCGAATCCCGATTACCCCATGAGCTGGCAGACACCGGCTCCGGAGCCCGTCCGGTGAGGGAGTTCGATCTCGCGGCCCTGTCTCACCAGGAGGCTTACCAGTTGCTCAACGGGGCCGTCGTGCCCCGTCCGATCGCACTCGTCTCCACCTGCTCGCGCGACGGGGCTCACAACCTCGCGCCCTTCAGCTTCTTCAACGTCGTTGCCTCGTGTCCCCCGGCGCTGTCGTTCAGCGTCATGCGGCGCGGCCAGACCGACCGCAAGAAGGACACGCTCCTCAACATCGAGGAGACGGGCGAATTCGTCGTCCAGGTCGTGACGGGGGCGATCGCCGGGGCCGTGAATCGGGCTTCGGCGGATCATCCACGCGGAGAGGACGAACTGGAGCTCGTGGGCCTGACGGCCCTGCCGTCCCGCCACGTGCGACCTCGCCGGGTCGCCGAGTCCCCCGTCCATTTCGAGTGCCGCCTCTTGCAGGTCGTGGAGGTCGGGACCGGTCCGGGAGGAGGGTCGCTCGTGATCGGTGAGGTTCTGCGGGCCCACGTATCCGATGACGTCTGGCGGGACGGCCGCATCGATCAGGCCTTGCTCGAGGCCGTGGGGAGAATGGGAGGCCCCACCTGGCTCCGGACCACCGATCGGTTCGATCTTCCCCGTCCCACGCCGGTTCCGGCCCCGGGTCAAGTTTCGTGAACCGGTGCGTCGAGATCGCGGCGACAGGGTACACGACTCTTGCTTCACGAGGGAGGTCCTGCATGCCGTATCGCCCCGTCTCGCGTCAGCCTCGGGTCATCGCGCGGGTGGCCGTGCGCGACCGCACACCC
>JBIIHZ010000407.1:0-2541 GCA_044235265.1 Candidatus Sericytochromatia bacterium | reverse complement strand
TGGGCGGCGTGGACGACCGCTATACCTGGATCTTCCATGGCGAGGTGATCCAGGAACTCGGCAGCCTGCTGATGGCGACGGCACCGGGCGAGACGGCTCTCTCGCCGATGCTCGGGTCCCCTTCGTCCGGACCGAGATTCACGCGTGCGGTGACAGGCGAGGCGCCCGTCGCCACGGTCGAGCGCGCCCGGACGGCCTTCGCGCCCTCGGACCTGGTCCCGGTCGAGCGTCACATCCCGGTGATCCCTCCCCCGGACGGGGCCGCGAACGGCGAGACCTGGTTCGCGGAAATCCGCACCGTGACGGCGATGTTCGTCAGCCTCGAGGAACTCCAGGGAGCGCACACGCTCGAACGGGCCCAGGCCCTCATCTCGTCTCTACAGGAGTGCGTGGCGCGCCAGGGCGGCACGCTGGACAAGCTCGCCGTGGACGACAAGGGTCTTTCGGCCCTGGCCGTCTGGGGAATGCCCCCCCTCGTACATCCGGACGGGGCCGTCCGGGCCATCCGGGCCGCATGGGACATGCGGGAACGCTTCGACCAGCTCGGAAGCCCGTTCTCCGCGGGTATCGCGACGGGGCGCGTCTACTGCGGGGACATGGGCCACCCGGACCGACGGGACTTCACGGTGCTCGGGGACCCGGTGAACCTCGCCGCCCGCCTGATGCGCGCCGCCCCCCCGTCCGAGATCTGGCTCGACGGCGTCACGCGGCGAGAGACGCGCGGCCGCTGGGCCTTCGAGGAACTGCCGCCGGTCGCGCTCCGGGGCAAGCGTGGCCTGGTCTCGGCCTTCCGTCCCGTGCCCGTCGCGGGGGCCGCGCACGCGCTCTTTCCGGTCATCGGGCGCGAGTCCGAGCAACGGGACTTCCTCGACTGGCTCGGCTGGTTCGAACGGGATGCCATCGCGCCCTTCTTCGTGCTCGAAGGTGAAGCCGGGGTCGGAAAATCCCGCCTTGTTCAGAGCCTGGCAACGCAGGCGGCGAACCGCGGGGTCCGGGTCCTGACCGGCCAGGCCGGGGGCGGTTCCTCCGAGGCTCCCGCGGGCCTCTGGCAAGCCATCTTCTCCCCGCTGCTCGCGACGCATCAGGAACACCGGGCCCCGGTCCCCCCCGAGCAGCGACTCGAGGAGGTCTTCGTCACGCATCCGCACGGGAAGAGCTGGCTGCCGATCCTGGGCCCGCTTCTCGGGTTGAACCTGCCCGAGAATGAATGGACCTCGCAGATGACGGGGCGAGTCCGGGCCGCCAACATCCAGCAGTTGCTGGGATGGTGGCTGACCCAGGAAGCCCGTTCCGGTCCGGTGCTCGTGGTCCTGGAGGACCTTCATGCCGCCACACCTTTCGACTGGGCCCTGCTCGGCCGTCTGAGACGCATCCGGGGGGTGGCGTGGATGCTGTCGACCGGCCCCATTTCCACCCCGATCCCGCCCCTCTGGGCCGCGATTTCCCAGGACCCCGACACCCATCATCACCGACTGGCAGGCCTGGGTCCGGAGGACCTGGGAGCCCTGGTGGCCCGCACGCTCGGGGCCGAGAGCGTCGCGCCCACCCTCGTGACCGCGCTTCATGCCCGCACCGGGGGAAATCCGTACTTCGCAGGTGAACTCGGGCGCGCCCTGCTGGAAACGGGCGCCGCCCAGCTGCGAGAGGGAGTCATTCACCCGATCCCGTCCCGCTTCGCCGAGGTCTGGGGCACCATGACCGCGACGATCGAAGGGGCCGTGACCCACCGACTCGACCGTCTCCCCCACGGCGATCGCCTGCTCGTGAAGGTGGCGAGCGTGCTCGGGGAACGCTTCACGGAGGACGCTCTGGCAGCGGTCTTCCCGGAACCCTGGAGCCGCGAGGAGTTGCGTCGCTCCGTCCTCCACCTCGTCAACCTGGGGCTGTTCGAGAAGGATGGGGGGGGGCTCTGCTTCCAGCACGTGCTGACGCGAGACGTCGCCTACGACCTGATGCTGCCGGCCCAGCGCACGCCCATCCATCGTGCAGCGGCCCGGTGGTTCCAGGACCAGCACCCGGCGGGCGTGCCCACCTGGCTGCAGGCGACGCTCGCGAGCCACCTCCTGCAGGGGGGGCTCAGCGAGGAGGCGCTGCCCTGGTTCGACCGGGCCGCCCGGACCGCCCTCGATGAAGGACGCCTGAGGGAGTGCATCATGCTGACCTCACAGGCCCTCGCCCTGGCTCCCGGCAGCGGTGAGGCCGGAGACAGAGCGCAGCGGCTCACGCTCCTCGGGCTGGCGCTCCAGGGAGCGGGCGACCTCGAACCCGGTCGCAGGGCCCTCGAGGAAGCCCTGGCGATCTCGGGCCATCCCGTGCCCCAGACCACGCTGGCACGCGTGGCCGACATCGCATGGACACTCCTCCAGCTGTTCGTGCCGGCCCGCCAGGCCCGGGAGACCCGGGTCCTCGAGGCCACCTCGGCGCGGTTCCGCCTCGAGGAGTCCCTCGCGGAGATCCATTTCTTCGCGGCGAACCGTCTGCCCATGCTCGTCGCCCTGCTCAGGGGGATGCAAGTCGCCCGGCGCCTGGGCCCGTCGGACG
>JBIIHZ010000406.1:0-2553 GCA_044235265.1 Candidatus Sericytochromatia bacterium | reverse complement strand
GGCCGATCTGGCCCAGTGGGAGAACGTCGATCCGACCAGCATCGCGCGGTACCTGCTCGTCTGCCTGGAACATGCGCATCCGGACGTGCTCGAGGGGCCTGCCTTCGAGTGGGTGGATCTGGCCAACCTGGTTCCGAAACCGTCGCTGACCCCCGGTCAGTCAGAAACCTGATCAAGATCGAAAGTCGGGATCGGTTTCATGATATTAAATGGCTTTGTCATGTGATATTCTCTGGGTCCAATCACCTTCACCGCATGACCTCCGGTCCCCTTTCCTCTCGAATCCATTCCCTTCCGACCGTTTCATCGTCCGCCGTCCAGGTCGGTCCCGGTTCGCACGAGGTGCCGCATGTCGAGTGTCTTTCGCCAGGTTCTCGTCACCGAAGACTTTCACAGCTACCTGAAGACCAGCGGCCACGGGCTCCTGCCGCTGGTCGAGCGTCTCGTGCAGCGCATCGAGTACTTCGTGCTGGACAACCAGGTCATCCGGGGCCCCGGCATCCGTCGGCTCGACAGCAACCTCTACAAGGCCCGGCTCTCGTACGACCTGCGCATTCCCTTCACCGTCTCCACCGAAGGGGAGGAGATGGATCTCTGTCTCGGAGACGTCGGATCCCACGCCGAGGGGGATTCCTGGCACCGCAATCCCCCGAAATTCGATGCCCGCGTCGTCCTGGAAGCATTCGACCGCCCGGAACCGCTCGAGGTCGAGACCCACGAACGCGATCGCCACAGCCTCGTCCTGCGCGTGCGCCGCTTTGACGACACCTGGGTCGTCCGGCGATCCCGCAATCCGGATGCCTCCCTGCGCCTGGCCCTCAGTCCGCAGCAGGAGACGATCGCGCAGCAGCAAGGCCCCATCCTGCTGCGTGGCGGCGCGGGCAGCGGCAAGACGACCGTCGCCCTCTACCGCATGCTCCTCGACGAGCGTCCGAAGGGCGATCGCCTCTACGTGACCTTCACCCCCCAGCTCAAGCGCCACGCCGAGCAACTCCACGCCGAGCTCGCCCATCCGGACGTGCCGGCCCCGCGGTTTCTGACCATCGAGGAGCTCTGCCGGGAGATCCTCGGCGAGGTGGCCGACACCCGGTTCCCGCGCGAACAGCGCATGACGCCTGCTCGCTTCCGGGCCCTGTATGGCCGGAACAACGCCGTGGTGGGCCGGAACCCCGAGACGATCCTCGAGGACATCCTGGGCGCCATCAAGGGCGATGAGCGCCTCCTGTTCACCCCCGACCGCGACTGGCTCATGCGGGCCGAGTACCTGGATTCCAAGCGCAGGCTGGCCGAGGACGCGGACCAGGTCTACCGGGAGTTCGAGCGCTACCGTCAGCTGGAGGCGTCCTGGGACGACGTCGACCTCGCGCGGGCCGCCTGGTGGGCCGTCTGCCGGCATCCCGCGGCCGTCCAGCGCTACCGGGAAGTCGTGGTCGACGAGGTCCAGGACCTGACGGCCTTTCATCTCGCCCTGCTCATGAAGCTCGCCGAGAGCCCGCGCGGCCTTTTCCTGGCCGGCGATACGCAGCAGTCGATCCACCCCAGCCGTTTCGAGTGGCTCCACACGCGCACGCTCTTCCACTCCGTGCTGGGTGTGGCACTCGGCGGCGATTCGCTCCAGACGCTCACGACCAATCACCGCTCCCCGGGCTCGGTCGTCCGGCTCATGAACGCGATCACGGCCTGGCGACAGGCCACCTGGTCGGACGACACCTCCTTCGAGGTCACCTCGCACCGGGACACGCGCCCGCTCTGGCGCCTCACGCCGGACCAGATCACGGTCCTGCCCGAGCCCGAGCAGCTCTCGACCCGCCTGATGGTCATCGTGGCCGACGAGGCCGCCCAGGTCGAGGCCCGCCAGCGCTTCGGCGAGGCGCTCGTCTACACCGTGCCCGAGGCCAAGGGCCTCGAGAGCGAGTACGTGCTCCTCTGGGGGGTGCTCGGTCACGACCGCGTGGTGTGGGAACGCGAGGATCCGCGCGAGGACCGCTTCCGGATGCGCCTCAACCGCCTGACTGTGGCGCTGACTCGCTGTCTCGACGAGCTGTTCGTGGTCGACGACTTCGTGCCCGCGAACTGGGAACCGTGGTCGAGCGGCGCCTGGCAAGGGGGCGATGCGGCGCTGCATGCCCTCGCGCAGGTGCTGAAGGTCGCGCCCGAGGCCATCGAGGCGATCGCCCTCAGGGCCGAGAACAACGAGGCCCGCGGCAATCTCGTCCAGGCCGCCGCCCTGTACCTGCGCATCGACCGTCCGCTCGATGCCGCACGCTGCCACACCCAGCTCGAGAACTGGCCCGAGGTCGCCCGTTGCTGTGAACTGGCGGGGCGCTTCGATCTGGCAGCCACCGCGAGCGAGAAGGCCGAGCGCTGGGCCGAGGCGGCCCGCTACCATCTGGCAGCAGCAGCCCCCCTGGAAGCAGCCCGCTGCCACGTGCGGGGCGGCCAGCACTCGCAGGCCCTGAAACTCTATCTCGCGCACGGGGCCTGGGCCGAGGCCGCGCGCTGTCACGAGCATCTCGGCGACCTGGTGGAGGCGGCGAAGACGTACCGACGGGC
>JBIIHZ010000405.1:0-2554 GCA_044235265.1 Candidatus Sericytochromatia bacterium | reverse complement strand
GACCACGTCCAGCGTCATCACGCTGCCCCGCCCGTGGTTCATCTCACGGGACCCGCAGGCATCGGCAAGTCGGCGCTCCTCAGGGCCTGGGCCGCCGACCTGGAGACCCGGGGGCTAGCTTGGCACG
The DNA here is from genome assembly GCA_044235265.1 of Candidatus Sericytochromatia bacterium. Lineage (GTDB taxonomy): Bacteria > Cyanobacteriota > Sericytochromatia > S15B-MN24 > UBA4093 > JAYKJE01. Next base: position 2,427 of record JBIIHZ010000405.1, on the reverse strand, counting down.
TGATCACGGCTGATCCGTTCGCCCGGGCCACCCCCTTCCAGGTCTGGCAACACCTGATTCACGCGATGTACGGGCTGGACGTCCCGGCCCCGTTCCTGCGCGAGGCTGGCCGAGAGGCCCTGCAGCAAGACCTCGTCCTGATCGGTCAGACACCCGATGACCTGGCCCTCATCGCCGAGTGGCTTCCGGTGGGGGCGAATACCGGGACCCTGGCGAGAATCATCGATCCGCAGGACCGGGCCCGCCGGACCCGGGCTCTGGTCCGGCGCTTGCTCGCGCTCGCGAGCCAGCGATCGGTCCGGGTTGTCGCCTTCGAGGGACTCAGCTCGCTCGATGAAGCCTCCCTGGAACTGCTTCGCGAGGTCCTGCAGGACGGATTGCCCTGGATGTTCGTCCTGACATGCCGCATGTCGACCTGCCCGGAAGCGCTGAGCGAACACTCCGGTGGATGGGTCCCCATGCAACTCGATCCCCTCGATAACCACGCATGCACGGAACTGGCCAGGATGCGTGCCAGTGCCAGCGAGGTCGCCTCCGACCTCGGGAGCTGGCTCCACCGCCGGACGGGTGGCCTACCGGCCATGGCCGTCGCGCTCGTCGACACCCTGCTCGAGGTGGGTACCTGGACGGTCGAGGGGGGAATCCTCGATCTCCAGATCCAGGATGAGAACTTCCAGGTACCCGCCTCCCTCGAGGCCCTGATCGCGAGCGCCCTCGACCGTCTGGAGCCTCAGCTCCACCTGCACCTGAAGGTGGCCAGCCTGCTGGGACACGAATTCACCCTCGCTCTCCTGCACAGGGTCCATCCCGCCGGCCCGAACCTGGCCGAGTTGCATGCAGACGTCGAACGCCTCGTCAACCTGCACCACCTCGAGCCGGTCAGGACGGGAGTCATGGCCTTCGAATCCACCCCGGTCCAGGAGATCCTCATCGCGCGTCTGCTGGGTGCTCAGAAGCAAGAGATACATCGGGCGGCTGCCAGGGCCCTGGAATCCGAGCCCGAGTCCCTCGGCGCAACCCACGGGGCGATCGCCCGCCACTGGGAACTGGCCGGAGAACCGACCCGGGCCGTGCCCGCCCATTTTGCGGCAGCTCGCGAGTTCGAGGGAGCCTACGCACTCCGGGATGCAATTGCCCATTACCAGGCGATCCTCGAGGGTGGCGGCACCCTGTCCCGGGAAGAACGGGCCAGGGCCCACCTCGGCATCGCCCAGGCCTGCCGGAAACTCGGACGGATCCGCGACAGCATCCACCATGCGGGCAAGTTCCTCGAGACCCTCGACAGACCCTTCCCCGCCGCGCGCCTGCACCGCTGCGGAGCGCTGGCGGGGGAAACCATCCGCCTCGCGATTTCCAGCCTTCGACGGTTGCTGCCCTGGCGCCCCTCTGAACCGGATGCCATGGATGACCTCCATAACGAGGCGCTGCGCACCATCGGGGAAGGCTTCTTTCATCAGGGGGATGATCTGGCGGGCCTCCTCGCCGCGGCGCGTGCCGTACGGAGAATCGAGGCCCACGGACGACTCCCCGATCGCAGCAGGGCACATGCCGGTTTTGCCTTGCTGCTGCACCGGATGCGGGTTCACCCGATAGGTGACGGATACATGCACTGGGCCTTGCAGGAACTGGTCGGACAGCCCGATTCCGTGGACACCTGCGAGGCCCGCTTCTGGATCGGTCATGTCCACGCCAACCGTGATCGCCATGACCGGGCCCTGGAGCAATTTGATCTGGCTCGCCAGGAAGCCGACCGCATCCGTCTCCCCCGTGTGGCGGCGCGTGCCGCGCTGGGAGCCGGACTGACCGGATGGAGATCGGGGCGTACCGAATTCGCCACGAAGGCCCTCGAGGAGGCCTTCGACCGGGCAGTCGAGGTCGATGACATCCAGACCCCGTTCGAGGCGAGCATCCTGATGACCCACCTCGCCCTCGAACGGGGCGATCTCGCCCGTGCCAGGGAACTGTTGCCCCGTTGCGAATCCTGGCGGGCCCGCTCTCAAGACCCGGAAACCCGGATCGACCTCGATGCGCAGGTCATGCGCTGCACCTGGCTCGAAGGAAAACCACAGGAGGCCCTTGCGCTTTTCCGGAAGGTCCTGACCGCCTGCCAGGGGGCCCCGAACGGCCGATACGAGAGCTTCACGTACATGGCACTGGCCGAGGTGGCACTCGGACTGGTCGTCCAGGACCCGGAGTGTCATGAGAAGGAAGCGAAGGCGGCTCTGGACGAACTGGAACGATGCCTCACCAGATGGCCCACACGCCGGGCGACGTGGTGCTGGTACCGGGCACGCCTGGCTCGATCCCTGGGACGCGACCGGGAGGCCGAACGCTGGTTCCAGCGGGGTGCTCATCACGCCGGAACACGGGGCCACGCGCACATGCTCGGGCTCTGCCAGACTCGTAGCGACCACTTTCTGAATAATG
>JBIIHZ010000052.1:0-8615 GCA_044235265.1 Candidatus Sericytochromatia bacterium | reverse complement strand
CGGGTTGTGACTGCCATCCTGGCCGGGTCTCCCCGCGAGCGGATACGCTGGATCAGGAAGCGTTCGTCGCAGGTCTGGGAAGGTCCGGTCGCGTGTCGCGCAGCATGATCAGGGCGCTGTTGGCGCGTGGCCTGGCGATCGCCGTCCTGAGCGGCGTCCCGGCCTTCGCCGTCGAAAAATCGTCCCCCGAGGATCCCGCGTTCCGGCGCGGCGCCTGTCTCTTCCTGTTCGGCGAGGAGGCTTTCCTGGTCGGGGGAGAGATCGACGGGCGTCCCGTGAGTACCGTGGAACGCATGGTCTTCCCTGCCGAGGTCGCCACCCGCGCGATCGATCTGGAACTCAGCCTGCCTCGAACGGCTGCCGCCTCCGTCGTCACGTCCGACGGGGTCTTCATCGTGGGGGGACGTACGGCCGATGGTCAGCCTCTGGCCTCCGTGGAATGGGTTCAGGCAGATGATCGCGGACGTCTCGAGGGCCCCTCGCAGATCGAGCCGGGCACGGGGCTCAACCTGCCCCGCTCGGACCACATGGCGATCGCCATCGGGAACTGGGTGTACGTGCTGGGGGGGGCGGGCCCGGAAGGGTTGCTGCGCTCGATCGAGCGCGCGCCCATCACCCCGGAGGGCAGTCTCGGTCGATTCGAGGAAGTGGCCAGTTCCTCGCTCGTGGTTCCCAGGGCCGGTGCCGTGGCCGTCCGCCTGGGCTCGCGCCTGCTGGTCGGGGGCGGGCTATCCGGTCGGGGTCAGGTTCTCGATTCCTGGGAACAGGCTCTCATCGATGACAGGGGGCAACTCGGTCCCTTCGAGCCCGTGCCCGGGGTCAGGCTCAACGTGGCCCGGGAGAGGGCCGGGATCGTCGCGCACGACGGTCGGTTGATCGTCGGTGGGGGGGGCTCTTCCGGGTCGGGGCCGCTCCGATCCACCGAGATCGCGACCTGGTCCATCGATGCGGGACTGTCGCCCTTCCTGGCTGGCCCGGAACTCGATCGGCCACGGCTCGGCCCACTGCTCTGGGTCGCCTCCGGCGATCTCCGGGTCCTGGACGGGGCGGGGGGGGCCGAAACCGTGGCCTGGTCGAGCGTGCAGGCTTCTGAACAGGCGGCGGTGGCGGGATCCGGGCGCGTTCCCGAGGGGGACCCCTTGGAGCAGGGCTCACGGAGCCCCGACCGGGATGCCGTCACAGAGCCCGCGCCTGTATCCAGTCCTTCCGTTCTTCCCGGGGCGCTTGCGTCCCCGTCCGTCAGTCCGGACGTCCCCGTGACCGGACCGGACGGACCGCCACCAGCAGCAACGGCATCCGTGGGATCGTGATTCCGGGATGGGCCTCGCAAACAGACGAGGCCCTCCCCGCCACGGGAAGGGCCTCGTGCAACCGGAACGGCGGCCTAGTGAAGGATCGCTTCAGAAGCGCCGTAGCGCTTGATGGTGTCCTTGAGACCGTAGCGGCTGATGGTCTTCATGACCTTGGTCGACACCCGGAGGCGCACCCAGCGGTTCTCATCGGCCAGGAAGAAACGCTTCCACTGGAGGTTAGGCTCCTGGCGGCTGACGGTGCGGTGGTTCGAGTGGCTGACCAGGTTGGAACGCTCGGGGCGCTTCCCGGAAATCATGCACTTCTGTGCCATGAGGTGCTCCTTGGCAAACAAAACGGGCGCCGACTTCCGGGGAAGACCGGCGACCAGAGGGTCTGGATCAGCATACGCGACGTGCGGGGGGTTGTCAAAGCTCTTGGTCACGCCTTTGACAAACCTTCGTAGGCGCATTACCATCGAGTCTGAATCGGATCCTCATCGTCAACGAACACCGGGAGGCCCACGTGGCAGCGCAAGGCTCGCGTATCATCATCAAGCTCAAGAGCACCGAGAGTGGTTTCACCTACGTGACCATGAAGAACAAGCGGAACAATCCGGACCGCATGGTTCTCCGCAAGTACGACCCGATGGTCAAGCGTCACGTCGAGTTCCGCGAGACCAAGTAATCGGTTCTGAACATCATCAGGGGGGCCTCCACGGAGGCCCCCCTGATCGCGTATTCAGGGCCAGGATGCCTTCGAGGGCCTGGACTCAGGGCCCGGCCGTCAACCAGTGCCGCCAGCTGCCCAGGGCGGCCTGCGTGAGGCGGCGGCGGGCCAGGCGACCCTCGCGCGACCACAGGAAGCGAGCCACCTCGGCGATCTGGGGATGTCCGATTTTTCCCGGACCGCTCAGCAGGGTCATCGGCCATCCCGGGCGTGAGAGCCACCGGACGATCGCGAGGTCCGTCGAAGACAGGGCCCGGACCAGGGCACGCACGAACGGTTCGAGGTCGATGCGCGGATCGCTCAGGATCGTTTTGCCCACTTGCCACGCGCGGGCCAGGAATTCCGGATCGGTCGCCTCCGGAGAGGTTACCCAGGTGTCGATCCGCTCCCGGATGGCCGGCGTCTCGAGCCAGCGCGTGCCCCAGGCGACCAGCGCCGACACCCTGGTGGGATGCGTCGCGACGAGCGTCTCGAGGATGCGGATCACCCAGTCGAGACTCCAGCTCTCCTCACCTGGCAAGGCGCGGGCCATCCACGCCTGACCTTCTGCGAGTTGCTCGCTCGACAGAGCCTCCAGGGGCAGGGAGACCAGCGTTTCGACGATCCAGCGGATGCCCTCGTCGGAGGTGAGGTACGCGCGCAGTTCGGACGGATCGAACGAGGGTTCCAGGCTGGCCTGGGTGAGCAGGGTCTTCCAGCGGGCCATGTCGTCCAGGCTGCCGACCTCGAGCCGGCTGCGCAACTGTTCCCGCATGGCGGCGCGTTCGGGGGCGAGCATGAGCTTGGCCGCGTAAGGAATACCCACCTCGAGGAAGCGGTACACGGGGACCCTTTGCCGGACGACCATCTCCATGCAGCCGACCGATCGCATCAGGAAGGTGAAGCGGTCCGGCATGCAGAAGGGCAGGTCCAGCAACTGGTCGCCCAGCTTCTGGAAGATCTCCTGCATCGAGAGCGGATCCTGACCGAGGCCGAGTTGCGAGTGGTAGACCTCTTCCACCAGCGGGATCAGGCGAGCCCGATCGACCTCGGGAGGCAGGAAGCCGAGCCGGATCATGTCCTCCAGGAAGCCGCTCAGGTCCTCGTGGACCAGATGCACGAAGGCGTCCACCAGGATCTCCTGGGTATCCGGAGGCATGGTATCCACCATGCCGAAATCCAGGTACACGACCTCGCCATCGGGGCGGACCAGCACGTTGCCCGGGTGGGTGTCTCCGTGAAAGAAGCCGTCCTCGAGGACCTGCTTGATGAACGCCCGGACTCCCCGGTTCGCGACTTCCAGGAAGTCGACGCCGTGGGCAGCCAGACCCGCATCGTCGTCGAACTTGACGCCCTCGATGAACTCCATCGTCATGACCCGCTTGGTGGAATGCTCGGGAAAACTGCGAGGCGCCGTGATGCCGTCAAAATGTTCGAAGTTCCGCCTGAACCGGTCCATGTGGTGCCGTTCCAGTTCGAAGTCGATCTGGTCGCGCAGGCTGTCCGCAAACCGACGGAGGATGGCCCTGTAGGGCATCGCCGGTGAGATGGGGATACCCCAGCGGGTGAAGTCGCGTCCCTCGAACCAGGAAGCGATGCGGTCCAGGACGGACACGTCACGGGCCATGAGCCTCGCGAGGCCCGGACGCTGGATCTTGATCGCGACATGCTCACCCGTGAGCAGTTCCGCCCGGTGGACCTGCCCGATGGATGCGGCCGAGATCGGGGCCTGATCGACGGAGCGGAAGCGCGAAGCCAGCGGTCCGCCGAGTTCACTTTCGAGGATCGACCGCACCGTGTCCCAGGACATGGCCGGCACGCGATCCTGTAACCCCGCGAGTTCCTCGATGTAGGCGCGCGGGACCAGGTCGGGCCGGGTGGACATCATCTGACCCAGCTTGATGAACGAGGGGCCCAGGTTCACGAGCATGTGGCGAAAACGCCGCGCAGCCCGGCGATCGCGCTCGGAGCGATCCGGAATCCACCCCCGGCGGCTCCGCACGTGCGACCAGATTTCGCGGAGCGTGAAGCCCCCGATGGCCCGGGTGATGGTCCAGGTCCGACCCAGCGATTCGAGTCGGGTGACGGGGGGGAGGGGGGCGGCCAGGGGCTGAGCGTCAGGGGTGGTCAACGGTGGCCCTCATCCCCCGAACATCGTCCATCCACGCTTGCCCACGTAGTCCGACTCCTTGCCCGAGAAGGCTCCCTTGACGGCATCGAGGACCTCGTCCTTGACCCGGGCCTTGGACAGCGCATCCATCACGAGACCCTGGTTGCGATTCGAGTTGGCGAGCCGCTCGGCCAGGATCGTCGACAGCTTGAGCCCGAAGGTGGGATCCTCCTCGAAGAGCCGCGAGACGTCGGGGAACACGAGCAGCTTGCACGCCTTGGTCGCGCGCACGGTCGCCGTCCGGGGAGTCTTGAGCAGGGCGCCCATCTCGCCGAGATAGGTGCCCGAGCCTTCCTTCGCATCGATGTGCGCGACGCGGTTGGTGCCGATGTAAACGTCGACGGCGCCTTCCATCAGGAGGAACAGCTCGTAGGTCATCTCTCCCTCGCGGAAGATCGACTTGCCGGATTTGACGTTCCAGATCTCGGGTGGTTTGCTCGTCGGCCGGGTCCTGGGCGGCGCTTTGCCCGTCAGGGGATCGACGGGATCGTCCGGATAGGCGGGAAGTTCGTCCTCACGGCTCTGGCGATTGGCTGCCAGTCGCGCCTTCATGAGCTGGAGCGCCGCCGTGACGTCCCGCGGCTCGCTGGGCTCTTCGAGCGGGTTGTGAGCGTCGAGATGCACGGACTCGGTCATGGGCGGTCTCTCCTGTCCTGGAACCTGCCATCTACAAGCATCATCTACCCCTTCACGGGGGGAGTCCAGATCATCACGCGCGCCATCACCAGAATTTCCACCAGGGTCGCGGGGGGCGGGACTGGGTCTGGAGCGCGCGAGCGATCTCGTCCAGGAGCCGCTCGTCCTGGTCCTCGTCCGAGGCCGTCTGAGTGGCCACCGTGGCCTCGAGTTCGAGCAGGCGCCGCTGGAGCTTGCGCAGGTCTTCCTTGCCCCGGACCGATTCGTCCTGGGCGCGCCGCGCATCGGCCACCTCGCGCTCGAGTTGCTTCAGACGGTCCTCCACGGCTCCGGACGGTGGTGAGGACGGGATGCCCGATTCCAGCAGCCTCAGATTTTCCTCGCCGAGTCTCTGGATGGCCGAACCCTGCGCGATGACCAGTTGCTCGAGCTGGTCGAGCCGGTCGAGCATCGCATGCATGACCTCGCGGACCCCCGGTGGCTGGACCTCGGAATCAGCTGGCACCAGCGTGGTGGTCTCCAGTTGCGGCTCCGATCGCTGGACCAGCATCGAGCGAATCTCGTCGACGGGCAACTCGTCGGCACGTTTCGCGAGGATGAGGCGCAGGTTCTCGACGTCGGTCTCGGTCAGGATGCACCGACCCTGCTCGTTGCGCGGGAAGGACAGCTCGAATTCCTGCTCGTAGCGGCGGATCAGCGGCACCGAGATGCCCAGGATCTCGGCTGCGTCCTTCATCGTATAGGCCATCAGGCGCCTCCCGCCGGGCGCTTTCGCGCGCGCCGCGGCTTCTGGAAGACGAAGACGTACTCGTGCCGGAAGAGGTAGTACCCCTGCGCCAGCGAGCGGTACTTCCAGAGATTACCAGACTTGCCCTTGCCCTTCTCGTTGCCCTGGATGTCCTTCACGACGATGCTCTTCAGGGTGAAGCCCCGGTCCATCGCGAGTTGCATGGTGTGAAAGCCCAGCGGGACCCACTGCCCCCGGGCATACTTGTCCCCGATGACGATCGCCATCGTGCCACCGGGGGCGGTGAGTTCGTGAGACCGGTCGATCACCGAGGCGAAGCGCTCGAGAAACTCCTCATCGGACTGCACGTGGGAGAGGTCCTGCGCGTCCTGGCCTCCCGAGAACTGGATGATGTCGCTGTAGGGGGGGTGCAGGATCACCAGCTCGGCCTGTTCCTTGCCGAGTTCGCGCAGGGCGTCGAGCACGCGGTCGCGGGTCTCGGGGAGGGCCGAACTTCCGACAAGCACCCGGGTCGTGACGCCGTGGCCGTTCTCGGTCTGCTCGATGCGCTCCCGGGCACGCTCGGCCACCTCGCCCAGCAACTCGACGCCGATCCCGTGACGTCCCATCCGGCGGCATTCGATCAGGGTCGTCCCCATGCCCAGGAACAGATCGACCACGGCATCTCCCTGCCGCGTGAAACGGTGGAAGAGCTGCTGGGGGATCTGGGGGATGAAGTTGCCGTGGTAGTCCCCGGCATGGGAGGCCCCCCGGTCTCGACGCGAGAACAGCCAAAGGCTATCGGTCTCGACCTCGCCGAGGTAGTCCTTCCATCGGGTCATGTCGAGGTCCGTCCGGGGCGACCGGCGTCGGGGGGATGGGGGGGCTGCTTCCATGCGAGGGTGTGGCTCCGGGACGGGGGGCATCTCACCAGCCATTCTAAGCGACCCCGGGGTCGGGAGCCACCTTCCTTGCGTTCAGGAGCGGTCGGCGATACGGTGAAACCATGCGTGACTGGCGATTGCTTCTCGACCCTCCGGCTTCCGGCGTCCGGCACATGGCGGCTGACGAGGCGCTTCTCGAATCGGTGCGCGCCGGTCTGGCTCCCCCCACGCTCAGGCTTTACTGCTGGGACAGGCCTACCGTGAGTCTGGGCAGGACCCAGGCCGTCGCGCGCGCCGGACGTCGCCATCTGCCTGCTCTGCCGGAGACGTGGCCCGTCGTCGTGCGCCCGACAGGGGGACGGGCCCTCCTTCACGGTGCCGGTGATCTCACCTACGCCGTCGCGATTCCGGACGATGCGGGATTCCCCGCCGATGTCCGCGGCATGTATTGCGCGATCGCCCGCTGGATGTCGCGGGCCCTGGCCCGGGTGGGCCTGGAGGGATCCCTCCAGCAGGGCTCCACGGCTCCCGGGCCCCACTTCGACTGCCTGGCCGTGGCCACGGAGGCCGACCTTGTCGTGCGGGGGATGAAGCGCGTCGCCAGTGCCCAGCTCCGACGTCCCGGCGGCACGCTCCAGCACGGAGCCGTCTGGCTCGATAGCGAGCCCGTCATGCTCGAGACCCTGCTCTCTGGCCGTCACCTGCCGTCTGGCTTTGCAGGACCCGGTCATGATCGCCTCGAAACCGTGGCGGAGGCTCTGGTGACGGCCGCCCGGGAACTCTGGGGCCTCTGCATCTCGCCCGGGGCCTGGCAGGAGCACGAACTCGCGAAGGTGGAACACCTGCTGGGTCAGGTCCCGTCCGGCGGAGGGGTGTGATCCGGTTTCGAGGCATTATCTGCCGCGAGCCGCTTCATCTGGATCATGGTGCGAGTCAGGCCCACACCCAGAGCGACGCTGCGTAGGTCACGGATGTCCAGGACGCCCAGGGAGACGAACTGGTCGAGCATGTTGTAGGCCAGTTCCCCGAGCTGGATGAGCTCCGCGAGGCGGTCCGCCGCGACATGGCGGAGTTCCTGTTCGCCATCGGGGCTAGCGGTGCCGGATTCCAGCTCGCCCTCGACCTGTCTCAGACGCTCGAGAGTGGCTCCCATCTGGTACAGCTCGCGCTCTCGTAGCACCTTGGAGATGGGTCTCCAGATGTTGCGCTCGGCCTGGTAGAACTCGCGGCGCTCTCCGGGTGTCGAGATGCGGTGGACGACGCCCCAGCGGACGAGCTCCTGGAGGACCATGCTGACCAGGCCCGAGCTGATCCCCAGCCCCTCGCGCAGGTCATGGGCTGACAGCGGGCGCGGACTGACGTACAGGTAGGTCCAGACCATGCCCAGGACCCGCTTGAAGCCCCAGAGTTCGACGATCTGTCCCACGGCCTCGCAGGCCTGGTAGATGGCCGGATCGACCCGGGGGGACGTCATGGCTGCAGGGCTCGCGGGCGCACGACCCGCTCGTACACGCGGCCCTCGATGAACAGGTCGAGCAGCCGCCGGTCGACGTGGCCGTCGCGGGCCTCGTGACCGAGGATGTCGAGGGCGCGTTCCAGGGGGACTGCCTTCTTGTAGGGGCGATCGCTCGCCGTGAGCGCATCGAAGATGTCGGCGATCGTCATCATCCTGCTCTGGACGGGAATCGCCTCTCCTACCAGCCCGTGCGGATAGCCCATGCCGTTGAGCTTTTCGTGGTGCGACTCCGCGATCAGCGGGACGCTGGCCAGGTCACGGGTCCAGGGAATCTGTCGCAGGAAGCGGAAGGTATGGACCACGTGGCTCTCGATCTCCCGCCGTTCGTCCCCGTCGAGCGTGCCTCGCCGGATCGAGAGCTGGTTGACCTCCCGGGGGGTCAACCAGGGTTGCTCGAGTCCGTCCTCATCGAGGTAAGTCCGCGTCGCGATTTCCAGCAGGTGGTGGAAGCGGCCTTCCTCGAGGACGGTCGGTTCGTTGGCCTGCAGGATGGTCGCCAGGGCCAGGGCCAGTTCGTCCTTTTCACGCGTGCAGGCGGTCTCGAGGTCGTGGCGGCACCCGTGGAAGTGCTCCACGCCGTGCGTGAGGCAGTGCTCGAGCTGGAGGCGCAGGTGGCGATTCTCGATGCCCAGCCGGATGATCGAGAAGCGGGACCTGAGCAGGTCGAGCGCCTGCGGGTAGAGT
>JBIIHZ010000051.1:0-8617 GCA_044235265.1 Candidatus Sericytochromatia bacterium | reverse complement strand
GACGGACCACCCTGCTGTCCAGGGACATCGGCTGGATCGGGGACTTCAAGTCCCTGGCAGGGGTTCCTCGGAGCTGACCCTGGAGGGGGTTCCAGGCAAGGCCGAGCACACGGCGCGAGAAGCCCCTTCCGAGGAAAGCATGGTATCCGAAATGGCCTCCACGGCCAGGAGCACCATCAAGACCACCGGCGAGGCGCCCGACCACCTCCGGAAGGCGGAAAATATCGCGAACAGGACCGCTGGCTTCCTCCAGAAGGGGCGAGCCAGCGCCCTCGGTGAGCGGATGGCGCGTACCACGGGTGCCGTGAAGGAGCAGGTGGAGAAGCTGGCCGAAACCCGGGCGGGACAGGTCGTGACGCGTGGCTTCGAGAAGGCGGGGCACCTCAAGTCGGTGCTCGATACGGGAGAATCCGTCATCGGGATGGCCTCTCACGGGAGTGCGGCGGTGGCGGAAGCCCTCTCGGGAAATGTTCAGGGAGCCCTCCAGGAGGCCCGCCAGGCACTCAAAGATACCAAGGACGGAATCAAGGATGGTCGAGAGGCCGTGCATGCCGTGGGAGCCACCCGGACCGCGCTCGAGGGAACGCGTCTGGGAGGAGCGGCTGAAAAGCTGGCAGCCAGAGCGGCCGAGACGGTCGCCTTGCGGGGAGCCGTCCGCGCAGGTGGTGCGGCGGCCCGCGGTCTCGGGCGCATCGTGCCGGGTGTGAACGTGGCGATCGCCGGGGTGGATGTGGCGCTGGCCGCCCGGACTCTGGCGGACCCGACTGCCTCGGGCTGGAAGAAGGGGGTCGCCGTCACCACGGCAGGCCTGTCGCTGGCAGCTGCCACCAACATCCCGGTGGTGAGCACCGTGGCCGGGATCGGCGCAGGCCTCGTGTCGATGCTGCCAGATGAGCCACCCGGTCCGGTCAAGAAGGTCCTCGGCCTGTTTGGCTGAGCACGCGATCGATTCTCAGCGAAACTCGATGCCCAGCGTGCCCGGGGGCACCGTCGGTTCCGGAGTGGGCAGGGGCGCGAGGACCCGCTCGTCCGGTCGAAAGACCTCGCGGTCCGTCGCCTGTTTCTTGACCTCTCGCGCGACGTCCGCCACCTCGATGGCCTGCTCCACCGCTTCGAACAGATCGCGATCGGGCGCCTCGGGATCCTCCTCGACGAGCGTGACGACCTTCTCGATGACCTTTGCCGTCGCAGCAAGCACGTAGGCCGCATCGAGGGTCGCGAGCGGCGACGCATCCGGTCGATTGAAGGCAGGGTCCGCTGCCGCCGCGACCTTGTTGATCGTGTAGGTCAGGACGGCACTGCTGGTGGCCAGACTGGTCGTCAGGGCATCGAATGACGCGGGTGCACTGACCGTATCGCCCCGGGTGAGCACGTTCGCGACCTTGCTCACCCGCTCGGGATCGAGGACCTGGACGACCTGATCGAGTTGCGAACTCCGGATGCCCCGGAATCCCTGACGCAGATCGACGCGGTTCACGGCATCGCTCATGAGGATGGTGGAAAAGGTGAGCATCGTGCTTCCCGGCGACAGGCTCACGGCAGCATTCCGCTCACGCGGGGATTGCACCGCCGTTCCGAGAGGAGCAGCGAGAACCCCGACGGTTTCCCCGAGCGCGTTCGTGAGCACCGTCTGGATGATGAATGCCGAACGTCGCCCCCGGGTCCGGGTCCGCAGCAAGTAACGGCCGCCGGAATCCGTCGTCGTCTCCGCGATGACGGCGCCCGTCGCCGGATCGATGATCTCGATCCGCGCCCCGGCGACCGAGCCATCCGGTGTCCAGCGAGGTGCCTCGTTCACGTTCTGGATGGAAAAGGCCGGAAAACCCGGAGCCCTGAAAGGGGCCACCGTCGTCAGTGGCGCGACGGTGGTCAACGGGGCCACGGTGGTCAACGGGGCCACGGTGGTCAACGGAGCCACGGTGGTCAGCGGAGCCACGGTGGTCAGCGGAGCCACGGTAGTCAGGGCAGGCTGATCGGCCAGACTCCCGCGACCCACGAGCGAGTCGGGAACCTGGATCGCGCCACTCAATGAGAATGCGCGGGCCGGTGGTTCCGACAGACGTGCCGTCTCCGGCCCTGAAACCGGGCCGAGGCCAAGCAGGCCACACCCGACGAGCCCGAAAGAGCTCGCCGCCGCAGACGCGAGGCGCACGGAGCGGTACATGACCCCCTCGTCGGGTCAGGCCGGAGGACTCGTGGGCGCCTGGGTCGGGCTCACGGAGGGTTCAGCCGAGGGCGATGCATCGACCGAGACGTCCACCCGTCCCCCCTTCTCGAGGATGACGTTCATGCCTCTACGGGACAGCACGAGGTCCCCCGAGGCCATCTCGACCTGCATGAACGTCGAGAGCGTCACCCGCCCCTCAGGGACCGCTGGAAGCGACAGGGGAAAACGGGCAGTATCGGGAGCTTGAGGCTTCTGAACCGCATCTCCGATCAGGACGACCTGATGGGCATAGTCGTCGAGCGTCGAAGCTTGCTGAGAGGTCTGAGACTGAGACGAAGGATCGTGCGACTCCGTTGCAGACTTCAGATATTCCCGGGTACCCAGGAGCGTCGAGGTCCCGTTCTCGAAGAAGCGGATCCGCAGGCGGTCCGCCAGCGGGTTGTCCTGCTCACGCAACATCAGCTCGGCATACGCCCGCGGATCGCCTTCCACGAGGGTGGGCACGAGCCGATCGACCACGTAATTGCTGCGGGTGTCCACGGCGAGAGGAGGAACGGCGTGAATGAGAATCGGGACCCGTCGATTCTCACCGGGAGCCAGAGAAAAGGCGGCCGATACACCTACACCGACGATGTTGTCCCGATTCTGGTACTCCGCGGCCGTCAGACTGTCCGTGGCCACGCCACGGAAGAGGATCGCCGAAAGGACGTAGTTGGCCACGGGATCGCTCGGAAGGCTGGTGAAGGCATCCGCCACGGTGGCACCCGCCATGTCACCGAGCAAGAAGGCCCGGGCACGCGCCTGGCGGAAGCGAGCGGCATTCGAGAGCGTGAAGACGACTGCACTGAAGGACGCGGCATCCGAGAAGGCCTGAACCGCCCGGGCCTCCTGACGCCGGTCCGACCACCCGATGTCGATGCGGGCCGTACCTGCCTGGTCGGAGAACAGACGGAGCGTGTGTCGCGGGGCCGCCGGATCCGACGGAAGCGAGCGATCCAGACGGGGACTGATCTGACAGGCAAGCGTGCCAAGGACGGCGAAGAGCGTCCCTGCCATGATGCGGCCGCGATGACGAGACATGTCCTGACCTCCTTGCATCCCGGGTGCCCGGTCTTCGTCAGGGACCGGAAACGGAGCACCGATGCTTCAAACTTAGCAACATTCCCATCTCCTCACAACCGCTCTCGAGCGTGACCTTGTCCCAGCTATTACGAATATTAAAAATACTGTATAATTAATCAATCATATGTTTATGGAGGATCCATGCTCGAACCCTTGCTCGCCTGGTGCACGCGCCGCCTCATGAAACCGTTCCATGAGGACTGGATCCGCTTCGCGGAACCCGGACGTGGCCCTCTTCCCGTGGTCCGACCTTTCGATCTCGATGCGAGGCGTTTTCTTGCTTCCGGCGAGCCGTGGTGTATCCCCGTGGTTCCCTTCATGAGCGGCGGACAGTCCCACGAGGTCCTGGAAGGCGTCATGCGTCAGCTGAGGACTCATCCGGTCCTGGAAGAACTCATCGGGACCGTGTTGATTCTCTCCCGGGTCCTGCATGACGCGGAAACGGGGGATACGCTGCGCCAGCACTGCCGGGCCACGAGGGAGGGGCATCTCGAGTCCAGTACGGCCACTTTGCGGAAGATCTTGCGGCGCCATCTCACCCATCGCCATGACCGTCTCGAATGGGGCTGGATGGCCCAGATCGAGGCTCTCGAACACGAAGAAGTCGAGACCCTCGTCGAGGCGATCGGTCAACTTCCGGTCACGGGACGTGACGCGGCCTTCGATCCGGTTCTCGCCTGGCTGTCCTTGACCGCCAGCAGGCACGTTGCATGACCGCGTGAACCCGGCACGGAGGATGCGAAAGGCGTAAAATGGAACCGTACACCCGAGGTCGTGTGTCACCCCGTCTCGCCACAGGAGTCGTGCCCGATGGATTCTCCGCTCGCATCCCCGCAGGTCCCGCAGCCCCGTTCGCTGGTCCATCCGGTACGCGTCGTGACCGCCGCCAGCCTGTTCGACGGGCACGATGCGGCCATCAACATCATGCGCCGCATCCTGCAGGCCTCGGGTGCCGAGGTGATCCATCTGGGCCACGACCGGAGTGTCGACGAGATCGTCACCACCGCGATCCAGGAAGATGCTCATGCGATCGCCATTTCGAGCTACCAGGGCGGTCACCTCGAGTATTTCAAGTACGTCGTCGATCTGCTCCGGGAGCGCGGAGCTGGCCACATCCGGGTGTACGGTGGGGGTGGCGGCGTGATCGTCCCCCGAGAAATCGCCGAACTCGAGGCCCACGGTGTGGCAAAGATCTTCTCTCCCGAGGATGGTCGCCTGCTGGGCCTCCAGGGCATGATCGACCTGATCCTCTCGGAGAGTGACTGCGACCTCACGGCGAAAATCCCTGCCGGTGCCAGCGAGGTCCGGGTGGGCCAGGACGGGCTCATCGCCAGGCTCATCTCGCTCAGCGAGAACACCGACCGGCTCGCGAATGACTACCTGTCTCGCAAGTTGCTTCAGACGCTCATCGAGGCCGGTGAAGACACCACCGCACCGGTCGTCGGGATCACGGGGACCGGCGGCGCTGGAAAATCCAGCCTCACGGACGAGCTCGTTCGCCGGTTCTTGACCGATTTCCCGGACAAGACGGTGGCGATCCTGTCGGTGGATCCCTCCAAGCGGAAATCCGGTGGGGCCCTGCTCGGCGATCGCATCCGCATGAACGCCATCCACGACCGACGCGTGTACATGCGGAGTCTGGCCACCCGGGCCGCTCACTCGGCCACCAGTCAGGCCTTGCTCCAGGCCATCGGCATCGTCAAGGCTGCGGGTTATGACCTCGTCATCGTCGAGACGGCCGGCATCGGGCAATCGGATTCCTCGATCGTCGATCTCGTCGACGTGTCGATGTACGTCATGACCTCCGAATACGGTGCCCCGAGCCAGCTCGAGAAGATCGACATGCTCGACTTCGCCGACCTCGTCGTGCTCAACAAGTTCGACAAGCGGGGTGCGGAGGATGCCCTCCGGGACGTTCGCAAGCAGGTTCAGAGGGCACAGCGACGTTTTGAAGAGCCCGTCGAGAATCTGCCCGTTTTCGGAAGCGTCGCCAGCCAGTTTCACGATGCCGGAACCAGCTGGCTTTACGTCAACCTCATCGACACGCTCCGGCGAAAAGCTGGCGTCGACTGGGTCTCGCAGCTGGACGTGAAACAGCGGGACAGCCGTCGACAGGCCGTGATCGCGCCGGAGCGCGTCCGATACCTGGCCGAGATCGCCGACACCGTGGTGCGGTCACGCGAGAACGCCTTTGACCTGGCAGGCCGAGCGCGCGATGCCTATGGCTGCCACCTCGTACTCGGGCAACTCGACGATGCCGTTCCGCCGATGGCCCAGCTGTTCTCGCCGGATGCTCTGGTCGATCCGGACCTCGATCCTGCCGTCAGAACCCTCCGGCAGAGGTACCAGGAAGCCCTGCGCTCTCTTCCCACCGACGCGCTCGATGCCTTGCAGGCTTGGCCTCGGATGCGCGAGGCGTATACGGCACCCGAGCACACCTACACGGTTCGTGGACGGACGTTCACCATCCAGAACCACACCCGCTCCCTTTCGGGGTTGACCATCCCCAAGATCGCCCTACCTCGTTTCCAGGACTGGGGCGACATCCTCTTCTGGATGCTGACCGAGAACGTGCCCGGTCGCTTCCCGTACACGGCGGGTGTCTTCGAGTACAAGCGACAGGGGGAGGATCCGACCCGCATGTTCGCCGGGGAAGGAACTCCTGAACGGACGAACCGTCGGTTTCATTACGTGGCCTCCGGACAGCCAGCCGCTCGCCTGTCGACGGCATTCGACAGCGTCACCCTGTACGGTCAGGATCCGGCCCTGCGCCCCGACATCTTCGGCAAGATCGGCAATGCCGGGGTTTCCGTCTGCACGCTCGACGATGCCAAGAAACTCTATTCGGGATTCGACCTGTGTGCGCCGACCACGTCGGTCAGCATGACGATCAACGGGCCTGCTCCCGTGCTGCTGGCCTTCTATCTCAACGTGGCCATCGACCAGCAGGTCGAGAAGTACCTGCTCGAGACGGGAGGCTGGCCGTCAGCCGAGGAGCGGATCCGTCGCCACTTCGCGGAACTGGGCGTGCCCGTGCCCGCTTACCAGGGGCAGGATCGGCCTGAGGGTGAACGCCTGTTCGGTCTGCGGACGCTCGGCGTGACGGGCGACATGCTGGTGCCGTCCGAGGTCCTTGCCGACCTGCGCGAACGGGCCCTCCGGGCGGTCAGAGGAACGGTCCAGGCCGATATCCTCAAGGAAGACCAGGCCCAGAACACCTGCATCTTCTCTACCGAATTCGCCCTCCGGATGATGGGGGACATCCAGCAGTTCTTCATCGACGAGGGAATCCGGAATTACTACTCGGTGAGCATCAGCGGCTACCACATCGCCGAAGCAGGTGCCAATCCCGTCACGCAACTGGCCTTCACGCTCGCCAACGGTTTCACCTACGTGGAGTATTACCTCGGGCGGGGCATGGCCATCGACGACTTCGCCCAGAATCTCAGCTTCTTCTTCTCGAACGGACTCGACCCCGAATACACCGTGCTCGGCCGAGTGGCACGACGGATCTGGGCGATCGCCATGCGCGACCGCTACGGGGCCAACGAGCGTTGCCAGAAGCTCAAGTACCACATCCAGACGTCGGGCCGTAGTCTGCACGCCCAGGAAATCGACTTCAACGACATCCGTACGACCCTGCAGGCCCTGACGGCCTACTACGACCACTGCAACAGCCTGCATACCAACGCCTACGACGAGGCGATCACGACCCCGACGGAAGATTCGGTCCGTCGAGCGATCGCCATCCAGCAGATCATCGCCCGGGAATTCGGGCTGACGAAGAACGAGAATCCCTTGCAGGGGGCCTTCATCGTCGAGGAGCTGACGGATCTCGTGGAGCAAGCCGTGCTCGCCGAGTTCGGTCGCCTGTCCGATCGCGGAGGGGTCATCGGCTCCATGGAAACCATGTACCAGCGTGGCAAGATCCAGGAGGAATCGCTTCACTACGAGCACCTGAAGCATTCGGGCGAGCTCCCGATCGTCGGGGTGAACACCTTCCTCAACCCGAAACCCGTCGAATACGGTGACACGCTCGAACTCATCCGCTCGAGTGACGATGAGAAGCACCAGCAGATCAGGAACCTGGAGGCCTTCCAGGCCCGCCACGGCGCACGCACGGCAGAAGCGCTCGAGCGCTTGCAAGGCGTGGCACGATCGGGCGGGAACTGTTTCGCTGAACTGATGGAAACCACGAAGGTCGCCTCGCTCGGGCAGATCACCCGGGCCCTGTATGCCGTGGGTGGGCAGTACCGGCGTTCGATGTGACGTCCGGGCTGCCGGGAACGAGACGGAGCCCCCAGATCGGCGAAAGCGTCCGGTTGTCGCCACTTTGAGCGGTGAGCGAAACAACTTTTTCAACGCTTCTAATCCATATTTAAAACGGTTGCCGGCGGTACGGTCGACAATGAATACAAGCGTTGGCTCGTGCTGAGGAGTGCCCGTCATGGATATCCGTGCAGAGATCTTCATCCCCACCCCGACCATCGGTTCTGGCCCCGGTGTGTCGGGTCCCGGACCTGCACCGGACCCGGAAGGCGAGAAGAAGTCGATCGCCCCTCTCGATACCCGTCTGGTCGGCGGAGGAGGTCTGGCTTCCGATTACGGGTTGCCGGGCAGCGGAGAGATGCTGGCCCCGAACCCCGGAGAGGTCGCCATCGCGGCTTCGTCGATCGATCTGCTGGCAGATATCCCGGGGTTCGCCCAGCCTGCGTCGGGCGGCAGCTCGAATGCAGGGATGCTCCGGGCCGACGCGGCCGTTCCGCAGGGGGGATCCGACGCCACCGGAAACATCCAGGTTACCGGGGGATCGGTCACGAACGGCGATCGTTCGGGGAACATCCAGGTTGCCCAGGGGGTAGTCA
This sequence comes from Candidatus Sericytochromatia bacterium, assembly GCA_044235265.1. Taxonomy (GTDB): domain Bacteria; phylum Cyanobacteriota; class Sericytochromatia; order S15B-MN24; family UBA4093; genus JAYKJE01. The sequence goes on along the minus strand of JBIIHZ010000051.1, from coordinate 463 downwards.
CGAACGGCGATCGCTCGGGGTTCATCGAGGTCACCGGCGCCAAGATCGCCACGCCAGGCGCCCCTTCGGTCCGCCCGGACACCTCGGGGGGAGCGACTTATGGCGGTAACCCGACGGGCGTCGCGGGTGCCGGTGGCGTCGCGGGGGGAACCGGCTACGGGGGGGCGAGTTACGGGGTTGACGGGTACGGGGGTACCGGTTTCGGCGGCTATGGCATCGCAGGTGGAAGTTCCGGAATCCTCCCGTCATCTGGCGGCGCGGTTGTTCCAGGGTCCGGTGGGGCGCCTGACGGGAACTCCGGAGGGACTTCCGGCGTGTCCGGTACGGAAGCTCCCGGCAAGGTAGGCAAGAACAAGAAGAAAAAGAAGAAAAATAAAACCTCGAAACTCCAGAAATCCGCCGGGGCGAAGTCACCCGGTGGCAAGAAGTCCGGCAAGCTCGGGACCAGCAAGTTGCCTGACCC
>JBIIHZ010000404.1:0-2570 GCA_044235265.1 Candidatus Sericytochromatia bacterium | reverse complement strand
CGCGAGCCGAGGCCCACCTCCGGGAGCAGTTCGACAACCCGTTCTCTCTCGGCCTCGCGATTCCCCTTCACCACGCGCGACAGCCGATGTCGGCGCCCGAGCAGCGCGACCTCGTCCGCCAGATGGTATCGCGCCTGCGGGCCCATCCGCTGGTGGCTCGGGTCAGCGCCCCCGGGGATCCGGGCAGTCGCGCCCATCAGCCCGCCGATCCCCGTTCGGCCGTCGTGCTGGTCGGCCTCCGGGCCCGGGATCTCACGCGGGCCGAAGAGGCCGTGGGGGCCATCCGTGCCGACCTCGCGTCCTTCATGGCCGGTCGGCGGCCCGACCCGCACCTCACGTGGCACCTGACGGGCCGGCCCGCGCTCACCCACGCCATCACTGCCTTCAGCATCGAGGACTCCGCGCGTGCAGAGTCCCGGGGTCTGCCCCTGACGGCGATCGTGCTGCTGATCGGCTTCGGCTCTTGGCTCGCAGCCGGCCTTCCGCTCGTGCTCGGGGTGGTGGCGATCACCGTGTCCTCGGGCCTGCTCGCGGCGATGGCCGCCCTGATGCCCGTCTCGACCTATGCCCAGAGTGTCGGATCGATGCTGGGCCTGTCCCTCGGGATCGACTATGCGCTGATCATGGTGCTGCGCTTTCGCGAGGCGCTCGGCCGGGGGCTCGAGGTCGACGAGGCCGTGCTCGAGACCGTCGCGACCGCGGGGCGGGCCGTCGTGGTCTCGGGCCTCACCGTCGCCATCGGGTTCGGAGGGCTGCTGTCGACGCGCATCCTCGACACCCGGTCGATGGGGGCGGGGGGGATGCTCGTCACGGCGGTCGCCGTCCTGATCGCGCTGACCCTGCTGCCGGTCGTGCTCGCGCTCGCGGGAAAGCGTCTGGCCCGGCGTCGCTGGTTTCCGGAGGGTGCCTCGAGTCGCTGGGCGAGCTGGACCCGGCGGGTCCTGGCCGCGCCGGGCCGGGCCGTCGTGCTGGCGGTCGCGCTCGTGGGGCTGGTCTCGGCCCCGGCGTGGCAGCTGCACGGGGGCTTTCCGACCGGACGCTGGATCCCGGCGTCACTGCCCTACCAGCAGGGCTACGAGGCCTTGCTGGCCATGGGCCTGGCCGGGGCGATCGCCCCGGTCGACCTGGTGCTCGTGGCGAAGGATGGCAGCGGGCCGGCTCTGTCCGGGGCGCGCGTGCCCGTCCTCGTGGCCTTCTCCCGTGCCCTGAAGGCCGATCCGCGCGTCGCACGGGTGCTCAGCCCGGTCGATCTCGATCCGCCGCTGTCGCCGGCGATGCTGCAACTCGTGTATCGCGATCCCGAGCGTCTGGCCGCGCGCTTTCCCCTGCTGCGCGAGCTGTTTTTCAGCCACGATCGCCGCTCGACGCTGTTCCAGGTCATGCTCCGCGGGGACGTGGGTTACGAGGAGGGCAAGGCCTTCGTCCGGGACTGGGCGGCCCGTCCTCCGGCGGGCTACGACCTCCTCCTGGGCGGCGGCCCGGCGTACTTCGTCGATTTCGACCGGGTCATGGAGGAGACGGTTCCGCGGGTCATCGGGCTCGTGATCGGGGCGACGCTCCTGGCCCTCGGGTTCACGTACCGCTCCTGGCTGGTGCCCGTGAAGGCCGTCGTGCTCAACCTGCTCTCGGTGGGGGCCGGCCTCGGGGCCGTCGTGGCCGTCTTCCAGCTCGGCTGGGGAGCCTCGTGGTTCGGCGTGGACGCGCCCCTCGACCGGATCCCGGTCACGGTCGGTCTGAGCCTGTTTTGCATCGTCTTCGGGCTCTCGATGGACTACGAGGTCTTCCTGTTGCATCGGATCAAGGAAGCCTACGACCGCGGTCTCTCCCAGAACGAGGCGACGCTCGAGGGGCTCTCGAGCACGGGGGGCCTCGTCACGAGTGCGGCGGCCGTGATGCTCTGCGTGTTCGGAGCCTTCGCCCGGGCGGAGTTCGTGGCCGTCCAGATGCTCGGTCTCGGGCTCGCCGTGGCGGTGCTCGTCGATGCGACGCTGGTACGCTTCGTGCTGTTGCCAGCCCTGATGGCCCTTCTCGGGGATGCGAACTGGTATCCGGGGGGGCGACGTGGCAGGCGGCAGACCGGGAGATCAGGGCTTCCCTGAAACTTTCCGTCGACCTAACCTGAACTTAAGAACAGGTGACGCGACGCGGACGATAAATCGGATGAACAATTTCAACGGCGTGTGACCCACGCAGAAATGGAGTTCCCGATGTCCGCCATCCGTCCCGAATCCTCGCTCGTGGCCCGCGGGTTCGATCGCAACCGCGACGGCCGCGTGAGTGACGATCTGCGCATCGAGGCGCCGGGCCTGGACACGAACAAGGACAACCAGGTGTCGGTCGAGGAACTCGCGTCGGCACTGGCCGCGGACCGCGTCGTGATCTCGAACCGGGCAGTCGTGGCCGGCCAGGCCGCGGTGGCGCGCGAACTTCCCGAGATCAAGTCGCTGCTGACCATCAACCGCCTCTCGGCCGATGCCCTCGGCTACTTCGGCACCGGCAACTCGCAGTATCCCGGCGTCCGCTACCAGAGCGAATACCGAGATTCGAGCGGCGAACTGCGGACGCGTTAC